>JAHEKG010000087.1 GCA_024638475.1 Rhodospirillales bacterium
CGTGTTGCCCAATGGCACCGGCAAAACCGTGCGCGTGGCGGTTTTCACACAAGGCGAAAATGTCGAAGCCGCGAAGGCAGCTGGCGCCGATATTGTTGGCATGGACGATCTTGCCGCCAGTGTCAAAGAGGGCAACCTGGATTTCGACGTGGTAATCGCCAGTCCCGATGCGATGCGTGTTGTCGGCCAGTTGGGCCAAATCTTAGGCCCTCGGGGTCTGATGCCCAATCCTAAAGTCGGCACGGTGACGCCAGACGTGGCGGGCGCGGTCAAGAATGCAAAGGCCGGCCAGGTCCGTTACCGCACCGATAAGGCGGGGATCATTCATTGCACGATCGGCAAATCGGACTTCGAAGTCCAAGCGTTGCGGGAAAACTTGGAAGCGCTGCTGACCGACTTGCAGAAGGGGAAGCCTGCCTCCGCTAAAGGCATTTATATGAAGCGCATTGCGCTTTCCACCACCATGGGTCCGGGCGTCAACGTGGACCAAGCCACGGTATAGAGGCAGCCAGTTAATTTATTACCCCCGACAGGACTTTGGGGGTTGTTCGCCCGGCCCTCGAGGCCGGTCATCGAAGACCGCAGGCACGTATGTTTAATGGTGAAAGCCGCCTGCGTAGATGGTGTTACCCGAATCGGCGCTTGTGCAGATCCGGACACCGTCATTGGTGTTGTTTGGGGAAGGGATCCCAATCAACGGAATCTGCCAGGAGGTAAAAGATGGCGCTTAGTCTGAACGACAAGAAAGCGCTGGTTGCCGAAGTTAGTGAGGTTGCCGCGTCGGCTCAGTCAGCGGTGGCTGCGGAATACCGTGGCCTGTCGGTGAGTGAGATGACGGAATTGCGTGCTCAGGCACGGAGTTCAGGGGTGTACCTCAAGGTCGTGAAAAACACGTTGGCAAAACGTGCTATCGCCGGTACCGAGTTCGAGTGTCTCGGGGAGGAGTTAAAGGGCCCCTTGATGTTGGCGTTCTCTCAGGAGGACCCTGGGGCTGCGGCGCGGGTGGTGAAGGAGTTTGCCAAGGAGCACGACAAATTGGTGGCTGTGTCTGTCGCGATAGGCGGGAGTCTTTTCCCGGCTACGGATCTGAATCGGTTGGCGAGTCTGCCAACCTTGGATCAAGCGCGGGCCATGCTACTCGGCACCCTACAGGCACCACTATCGCAATTGGTACGTACTCTAGCGGAACCCCACGCCATGTTGGCGCGGGCCCTGGGTGCCCACTCGCGAGATGCGGGCTAAAGCTTTCGATTATTTTGGGTATCAACATCTATTAGTTAAGGAGATTAACCATGGCTCTATCCAACGAAGAGCTGATTGAAGAACTCAGCAACAAACCGATCATGGAAGTGGTCGAACTAGTCAAAGCCCTGGAAGAAAAATGGGGCGTATCGGCGGCAGCACCCGTGGCCGTTGCTGCAGCGGGCGGCGCTGCCCCTGAAGCAGGCGGGGCCGCTGAAGAAAAGACCGAATTCGATGTGATCATGACCAGCTTCGGCGGCAACAAAGTCGCTGTCATTAAAGCAGTCCGCACGATCACCGGATTGGGCCTCAAAGAAGCCAAGGATTTGGTCGAGGGTGCACCGGCTCCCATCAAGGAAGGTGCCAGCAAAGACGAGGCTGAGGAAGTCAAGAAGCAGTTGGAAGAGGCAGGAGCCAGCGTCGAGGTCAAGTGACTTAGCCGCGGTGACTGTTTTTTTCCACTCTTACGGCATGGGGCGGCAGCGCGCTGCTCCAGGGCCGTACTGTATGGGGCTTAAGTCAAGGCCCCTCTAGTCGTTGCCGGTTATTCGTATCGGCCGACGACCCGAATGCTCGAGGAAAGTTGGAATGGCATATTCGTTCACTGAGAAAAAACGTATCCGCAAGGACTTTGGTAAGCGGCAGTCAATACTTGACGTGCCTTACCTATTGTCCATCCAGTTGGATTCCTATCGGAAATTTCTGCAGGACGACATCGAGATCGAGAAACGCGAGACTCGCGGGCTGCATGCGGCTTTCCAGAGCGTGTTTCCGATTGTCAGCTATTCCGGTAATGCCGCCCTCGAGTACGTCAGCTACCGGCTCGGTGAGCCGGTATTCGACGTCAAGGAGTGCCAGCTACGTGGTATGACCTACGCAGCGCCACTCAGGGTGATGGTGCGGCTCGTCATTTATGACAAAGAAGCATCAGGGTCGAAGAAGGTCGTAAAAGATATTCGTGAGCAGGAAGTCTATCTGGGCGAGCTGCCGCTGATGACCGAGAACGGCACCTTCGTGATCAACGGTACCGAGCGCGTGATTGTTTCCCAGTTGCATCGCTCTCCAGGCGTATTCTTTGACCATGATAAGGGCAAGACCCACTCTTCCGGCAAACTGTTGTTTTCCGCCCGAGTGATTCCCTACCGCGGCTCGTGGCTGGATTTCGAGTTCGATCCGAAGGATGCGGTCTTCGCCCGCATCGATAGGCGTCGCAAGCTGCCGGTATCAATCATATTGCGCGCTTTAGAATTCTCGAATGAAGAGATTTTGGACATGTTTTTCGAGAAGAATGAGTTCTCGATCTCGAAAAAGGGTATCAAGCTGGCTTTGGTGCCTGAGCGTCTGCGCGGCGAAACCGCAATGTTCGACATTACGGTTGGTCGAAAAGTAATCGTCGAGGAGGGCCGCCGTATCACCGTCCGCCATGTCCGTCAGTTAGCGGATGCCAAGGTGACGGAGTTGCAGGTACCGCCCGACTACTTAGCCGGGAGAATATTGGCCCATGACGTGGTCGACACAGAAACCGGCGAGTTGTTGGCGGCGGCCAACGACGAGTTGACCGAAGAGGTCGTCCTGCAATGCATTGAGGCAGGCGTCGAGAGTATCGCTACCCTGTACGTCAACGACCTCGACCGCGGTGCGTTTATTTCGAACACGCTCCGTATCGATAGCACCACCAATCGCTTGGAGGCCTTGGTCGAGATCTACCGCATGATGCGCCCAGGCGAACCGCCGACGAAAGACGCTGCGGAAAACCTGTTCCAGAACTTGTTCTTTAATCCGGAACGCTACGATTTATCAGCGGTCGGGCGCATGAAGTTCAACCGTCGCGTCGGTCGTGACGAGTCTACGGGCGAGGGGATTCTGAGCAAGGAGGACATCATCGATGTGCTGCGTACCCTCATCTCTATTCGCAACGGCGAAGGCTCCGTAGACGACATCGATCATTTGGGTAATCGGCGCGTCCGCAGCGTCGGCGAGATGGCGGAAAACGCTTTCCGGATCGGCCTGGTCCGCGTGGAGCGCGCCGTCAAAGAGCGCCTGAGCCTTGCCGAGTCCGAGGGGCTCATGCCGCAGGAGATGATCAACGCCAAGCCCGTGGCCGCCGCCGTAAAAGAATTCTTCGGCTCCAGCCAATTGTCTCAGTTCATGGACCAAAACAACCCCCTCTCCGAAGTGACCCACAAGCGCCGCGTGTCTGCATTGGGGCCCGGTGGCTTAACGCGAGAGCGGGCTGGCTTTGAGGTCAGAGACGTGCACCCGACGCATTACGGCCGGGTTTGCCCGATCGAAACGCCGGAAGGGCCGAACATCGGTTTGATCAACAGCTTGGCCGTGTACGCACGGACCAACGAATACGGCTTTTTGGAGACGCCCTACCGGAGAGTGGCGAACCGTAAAGTCACTGGTCAAATTGACTATCTCTCGGCTATTGAGGAGGGCCAGTACGTTATCGCCCAGGCTAATGCCAACATCGGTTCCAAGGGCGAGTTGGTCGACGAACTGGTGTCGTGCCGGCATCAGAATGAGTTTACGCTGTCGACGCCCGACCGCGTTCAGTACATGGACGTATCGCCACGGCAAATCGTTTCCGTGGCGGCATCGCTGATTCCCTTCCTGGAACACGATGATGCCAACCGCGCATTGATGGGCTCCAACATGCAGCGGCAGGCCGTCCCGACGCTGCGTGCGGAAACTCCGCTCGTGGGTACCGGCATGGAACGCGCCGTGGCCGTGGACTCCGGTGTTACGGTTGTGGCAAGACGCGGCGGAACTGTTGATTCGGTCGACGCATCGCGAATCGTCGTGCGGGTCAACGACGACGAGACCCACGCCGGTGAGTCAGGCGTCGATATTTACAACTTCACTAAGTACACCCGATCCAATCAGAACACCTGCATTAACCAGCGGCCTTTGGCGAAGGCAGGCGATAAGTTGGCCGCGGGCGATGTGTTCGCCGACGGGCCTTCCACGCACCTGGGCGAGTTGGCCCTGGGGCAGAACCTGCTGGTCGCGTTTATGCCCTGGAATGGCTACAACTTCGAAGACTCCATTCTAATTTCCGAGCGCGTCGTCCAGGAGGATCGTTTTACGACGATTCACATTGAAGAACTGGCTGCCGTCGCTCGCGATACTAAGCTGGGCCCTGAAGAAATCACCGCTGATATTCCCAACGTGGGCGATGCGGCGCTGGCCAAGCTGGATGAGTCCGGAATCGCCTTTATCGGCGCGGAGGTTAGCGCTGGCGATATCCTCGTCGGCAAGGTGACGCCCAAGGGTGAAACTCAGCTGACCCCTGAGGAGAAATTGCTGCGGGCCATCTTTGGCGAGAAGGCATCGGACGTAAAGGACACGAGCCTGCGTGTGCCGCCGGGCATGGACGGCACCGTCATCGATGTGCGGGTATTCACCCGCGATGGCGTGGAGAAAGATCTCCGCGCGCTGGCTATCGAGCGAGCGGAGCTAGAGGCGGTGCGCAAGGATCTCGACGATCAACGGCGCATCCTGGAAGACGATATCTACGAGCGTGTGGAGCGGTTGTTGTTGGGCAAGGTCGCCGCCGGTGGCCCCCAGGGACTCAAGGCGGGTGGCAAGATTACCAAGGGCTACCTGGACGACCTGCCGCGCGCGAGCTGGTTCGAAATCCGTATTCGCAACGAGGAAGCGAATTCTCAGCTCGAACAAGTTGCAGAACGGCTTGAGGCACAGCGCGCCGATTTTGAAAAGCGCTTCGAGGAAAAACGTACCAAGATCACGGCGGGCGACGACCTCGCGCCGGGCGTGCTCAAAATGGTCAAGGTGTATCTGGCCGTCAAGCGCCGGATTCAGCCGGGCGACAAGATGGCCGGTCGGCACGGCAACAAGGGCGTCATCTCGACCATCGTGCCGGTGGAAGACATGCCCTACACTGAAGACGGAACGCCGGTGGATATTGTCCTCAACCCGCTCGGCGTGCCATCTCGGATGAACGTCGGCCAGGTTTTGGAGACCCACCTGGGTTGGGCCGCCAAGGGGCTAGGCTTGAAGATCGGCGGGATGCTAACGGCCCAGGAATCGGTCACCACGGTGCGGAAATTCTTGGATACGATTTATAACAAGACCGGCGGTCGCCGCGAGGATTTGGCAAGCCTCTCGGATGCAGAAGTCCTTGAGCTGGCAGGTAATCTGCAGAACGGCGTGCCGATGGCAACACCGGTGTTCGACGGTGCCGCCGAGTCCGAGATCAAGCGCTTGCTAGAGCTAGCCGACCTGCCCGCCTCAGGGCAGGCCATTTTGATCGATGGACGCACCGGCGACACTTTCGATCGGCCGGTTACGATGGGCTACATGTATATGTTGAAGCTCAACCACTTGGTTGACGACAAAATGCATGCTCGTTCTACAGGGCCTTACAGCTTGGTGACACAGCAGCCTCTTGGCGGTAAAGCGCAATTCGGAGGCCAGCGCTTCGGCGAAATGGAAGTATGGGCACTCGAAGCCTATGGGTCTGCGTATACCTTGCAGGAAATGCTGACGGTCAAGTCAGACGACGTTCAAGGCCGTACCAAGATGTACAAGAACATCGTTGATGGGACGCACGAGATGGACGCCGGCATGCCGGAGTCTTTCAACGTGTTGGTCAAGGAGATTCGCTCCCTAGGCATCAACATCGACTTGGAACAGAAAAATTAGTTGGGTTCGAAGACCGATTAACCTTTGAATCCGAGAAACTTTCCACATTAGGTGGCGCAAATGAAAGATTTGTTGAAACTTTTCAAACAGCAATCCCCGATCGAAGACTTCGACATTATTCGTATCGGCCTGGCCTCTCCGGAGATGATCCGTTCGTGGTCATTCGGGGAGGTAAAAAAACCCGAGACCATTAACTATCGGACCTTCAAGCCCGAGCGTGACGGGCTTTTCTGCGCCAAGATATTTGGTCCTATCAAGGATTACGAATGTTTGTGCGGCAAGTACAAGCGCCTCAAGCACCGCGGTGTTGTGTGCGAGAAATGCGGCGTCGAAGTCACGCAGACGAAAGTTCGCCGCGAACGTATGGGCCACATCGAGCTCGCGAGTCCTGTCGCCCACATCTGGTTTCTCAAGTCTTTGCCATCACGTATCGGCTTGATGTTGGACATGACGCTCCGCGAGATCGAGCGCATCCTCTACTTTGAGGCCTTCGTTGTCGTCGATCCGGGAATGACCATGCTGGAACGCGGGCAATTGCTGACTGACGAGACCTACCTAGACGCCATCGAGCAGTTCGGTGACGAATTCGACGCCCGGATGGGAGCAGAGGCCGTCCGTGATCTGCTCAACACGCTTGAGCTCGATGCTGAAGTTGTCAAAGTTCGGGATGAGATTGATGCAACCAACTCGGAAACGAAAATCAAGCGTCTATCCAAGCGGCTGAAGCTGCTGGAGTCATTCTCGGAGTCCGGTAACAAACCGGAGTGGATGGTATTGACCGTGTTGCCGGTGTTACCGCCCGACCTCCGTCCCCTCGTGCCCCTGGACGGTGGGCGCTTTGCGACCTCCGACCTCAACGACCTCTACCGGCGCGTGATTAATCGCAACAACCGCTTGCGCCGACTGTTGGAATTGAACGCACCCGACATCATCGTGCGCAACGAAAAGCGCATGCTGCAGGAGGCCGTCGACGCGCTGTTGGATAACGGCCGCCGCGGTCGTGCCATTACGGGCACCAACAAACGACCGCTCAAGTCGCTCGCGGATATGATCAAGGGTAAACAAGGTCGCTTCCGGCAAAACCTGCTTGGCAAGCGCGTCGACTACTCTGGCCGCTCAGTCATCGTGGTCGGGCCGACGCTACGCCTGCACCAATGCGGGTTGCCGAAGAAGATGGCTTTGGAATTGTTCAAGCCCTTTATTTTCTCGAAACTGCAATTGCGCGGCGAGGCCGCGACGATCAAGGCGGCGAAACGGTTGGTCGAGCGCGAGGGCCCGGAGGTTTGGGACATCCTCGAGCAGGTAATCCGCGAACACCCGGTGATGTTGAACCGGGCGCCGACGCTGCATCGTCTCGGTATTCAAGCATTCGAGCCTGTACTCATCGAGGGCAAGGCAATTCAATTGCATCCGCTGGTTTGCACGGCGTTCAACGCCGACTTCGACGGCGATCAGATGGCCGTGCACGTGCCGCTCTCGCTCGAAGCGCAGCTAGAAGCGCGCGCGCTGATGATGTCTTCCAACAACATACTGTCGCCCGCCAACGGCGAGCCTATTATCGTGCCGTCGCAGGATGTGGTACTGGGCTTGTACTACATGACCCGGGAAAGGGTGAACGCACGCGGTCACGGCATGATGTTCCGCGATGTCGCCGAAGTGCACCGCGCCTATGAATGCAAGGCGGTCGATCTGCAGGCGAGTATCCGTGTGCGTATCGTCGAACATCTGCTTGACGAAAGCGGTGATATGGCGACCACCACACGCACGGTCGAAACGACTGTAGGGCGTGCGCTGCTTTCGGAAATCATCCCACAGGGATTAGGCTTCGAGCACATCAACCAGGTCATGAACAAGAAAGCGATCTCGGCAGTGATCAACGCAAGTTATCGTCAAGTCGGGCTGAAAGAGACCGTGGTATTCGCCGATCAGCTGATGTACACCGGGTTCCGCTACGCAACTCGCGCCGGCGTATCTTTCGGCGCCGACGATATGGTCGTCCCCAAAGAGAAGGACGGGATCCTGGCCGGGGCCGAGGCTGAAGTCAAAGAGATTCAGGAGCAGTATGGGTCCGGGCTGGTTACCGACGGCGAGCGTTACAACAAGGTCGTGGACATTTGGTCCCGCACTAATGACCAAGTGGCCAAAGCGATGATGGAGAAGCTTGGCACGCAGGAACTCGAGGATGCCGAGGGCAAACCGATCGAGCAAGAATCCTTCAACTCCATCTATATGATGGCCGATTCTGGTGCGCGGGGTTCCGCCGCCCAGATCCGCCAGCTCGCCGGTATGCGCGGTCTCATGGCGAAGCCCGATGGCTCGATCATAGAGACGCCAATTACTGCGAATTTCCGTGAGGGCCTCGATGTCTTGCAGTATTTTATTTCCACGCATGGTGCACGCAAAGGCCTCGCCGATACCGCGTTAAAGACCGCCAATTCGGGTTATCTGACACGGCGGTTAGTGGATGTCGCGCAGGACCTCGTTGTCACAGAAGTGGACTGCGAAACGAACGCCGGGCTCATCATGACACCCTTGGTGGAAGGTGGTGACATTGTGGAACCCTTGCGAGAGCGGGTGCTAGGTCGCGTGACGGCCGAGCCGGTGCTGAAGCCCGGATCCAACAAGGTCGTGCTGGAAGCCGGTGTCATGCTGGATGAAGCCGCCGTTGCGGAATTGGAAGAACTGACCATCGACCAAGTTACCGTGCGATCTCCGATTACCTGTAAGACCCGGTACGGGGTTTGCTCCCAATGCTATGGTCGCGATTTGGCGCGCGGCCAGAAGGTTAACCGTGGTGAGGCGGTAGGCGTCATCGCGGCGCAGTCCATCGGCGAACCCGGCACGCAGCTAACGATGCGCACCTTCCATATCGGAGGTGCGGCTTCACGTTCGGCGGCGGCTAACAATGTCGAAGTGAAGACGGCGGGTGCGATACGGCTGCACAACATGAAAACCGTGCGCCACGCGAAGAAAAACTATTTGGTCGCTACGTCTCGGTCCGGCGAGTTGGCGGTGATGGACGAGTTCGGCCGCGAACGCGAGCGCTACAAAGTCCCCTACGGCTCCAACATCGCGGTCGATGATGGTGCTGCCGTCGAGGCAGGCCAGGTGGTGGCCACTTGGGACCCGCACACGCATCCGATTGTCACGGAGGTCAGTGGCCGGCTTAAGTTCTCGGACTTCATCGATGGCGTCACAGTAACGACCCAAGTAGATGACATGACGGGCCTCACGAGTATTGTGATACTCGACCCTGCGCAGCGTGGTGGTGCGAAGGATTTGCGGCCGATTGCCACCCTGGTCGATGAGAAGGGTAAGCAACTGACTTTCCCCAACACCGATATTCCGGCTGCCTACAGCCTGGCCGCGGGCGCGATTATTAGCATGGAGGACGGCGCTAAGGTCGTGATCGGCGACGTCTTGGCCCGCCTTCCGCAGGAGAGCTCGAAAACCCGTGATATCACGGGCGGCCTACCCCGGGTGGCCGACTTGTTCGAGGCCCGGCGGCCCAAGGATCCGGCAATTTTAGCCGAGCACACAGGTACCGTGAGCTTCGGCAAGGAGACGAAGGGCAAGCGCCGCTTGGTCATTACGGGCGAAGATGGGGAAAAATACGAAGAGCTGATCCCCAAATGGCGACATCTGGGTGTGTTCGAGGGTGAACAGGTGGTCCGTGGCGAGGTGATCGCCGAAGGTGAACCCAATCCCCACGATATCTTGCGGTTGCAAGGCGTCGAGCGGCTGGCCGACTATTTGGTGCGGGAAATCCAGGATGTCTACCGGCTCCAGGGTGTGCGCATTAACGATAAGCATATCGAGGTCATCATCCGGCAAATGTTGCGCAAGGCCGAGGTTTCGGGTTCGGGCGATACTCGCTTCCTGCGCGGCGAGCAGGTCGACCGGGCACGGGCGCTGGAGCTCAACGAGGAGATGGTCGCCAAGGGTAAGGAGCCTGCCACACTCGACCCGGTCTTACTCGGCATCACCAAGGCGTCACTGGCCACGGAATCGTTTATTTCCGCTGCATCGTTCCAGGAGACGACCCGGGTACTCACGGAGGCATCGGTGCGGGGCATGCACGACGACCTGAGAGGGTTGAAGGAAAACGTCATCGTCGGGCGGCTGATCCCGGCTGGTAGCGGCTTCGCCCACCATCAGGAAAGGCGCAGAACCCAGGAAGATATCCTCGCCGAGGAGCTGCAGGAACTGGATGCGGGCCTCACGGAAGAGGTGAGTGCGGCCGCCGGGGCGGGGGCCCAGGTGGCTGTCGAGGCTGCCGCCGCTGCCGCTGGGGAGTCTGCCACGGAAGCGGGGGCATCAGCGGCCGCGGAAACGGCCCCTGAAACCGAGGAGAAATCCCCCGGCTAGTTGACAGTGAACCGCCGGGACTCCTACAATTCTCGGCTCGCCTGGGCTGGCCATATTGCCAGTCCATACAATTTGGAACACTTCGAGCTTGGCTCGAAGGCCCCCTAGGCCCGGATGCCGCACATTACCTACGGCAATCGGGCCGTGTTTTATTGAGCGGGTTTATTGGGTGTTATTGAATATGTCGACGATTAACCAGTTGGTGCGCAAGCCGCGCCGCAGCAGGCAGGAAAAGAGCACCGTTCCGGCGCTTCAGGCTAGTCCGCAGAGGCGAGGTGTTTGTACGCGCGTCTATACCACCACACCTAAGAAGCCCAATTCCGCCATGCGCAAGGTCGCCAGAGTGCGGCTAACCAACGGCTTCGAGGTCACCAGCTATATCGGCGGTGAGGGCCACAACTTGCAGGAACACTCCGTGGTGCTCATTCGCGGCGGCCGCGTGAAGGATCTTCCCGGTGTTCGTTACCACGTCGTGCGCGGCACCCTGGATTGCGCGGGCGTGGGGACTCGTCGGCAAGGCCGCTCAAAATACGGTGCCAAGCGGCCTAAGTAGCCGCAAGCCGTTCAAAGGAAACTTGAGTCATGTCGCGAAGAGCACAAGCACCGAAGCGAATCGTTCTACCGGATCCGAAATACGGTAACGAAATGCTCGCGAAATTTATCAACATGGTGATGAAGGCCGGGAAAAAGTCCGTCGCTGAGCGCATCGTCTATGGTGCCCTGGAGCGGATTTCCGAACGTTCCGGTGAATCGGAGGAGCGGGCGGTGGAAGTGTTGGGCGTCGCGTTAGACAACGTCAAGCCGGCCGTGGAAGTGAAGTCCCGCCGCGTCGGCGGCGCCACCTACCAGGTGCCGGTGGAAGTCCGCCCGAACCGGCGTCAGACCCTGGCGATGCGCTGGGTCATCGATGCCGCCCGAGCCCGTTCGGAAAAAACCATGGCGCATAGATTGGCGCACGAGCTAATGGATGCTGCTGACAATCGCGGAGCAGCCGTCAAAAAGCGCGAAGACACTCATCGCATGGCCGATGCCAATAAGGCGTTCGCTCATTATCGATGGTAGACGGTATTTCACGAGGACAAATCAGTGCCACGCACAACGCCCATCGAGCGCTACCGCAATATTGGTATCTCAGCCCACATCGACGCTGGTAAAACCACGACGACCGAGCGTGTCCTCTTCTATACGGGCGTTTCTCACAAGATTGGTGAGGTTCATGACGGCGCCGCCGTGATGGACTGGATGGAACAGGAACAGGAACGTGGAATTACCATTACTTCCGCGGCGACGACGTGTTTCTGGTCGGGAATGGATCAGCAGTTTCCCGAGCATCGCATCAACATTATCGATACCCCCGGCCACGTCGACTTCACCATTGAAGTAGAGCGCAGCCTGCGCGTGCTGGATGGCGCAGTGATGGTGTTTTGTTCCGTGGGTGGCGTTGAGCCTCAGTCGGAAACGGTCTGGCGTCAGGCGAACAAGTATGGA
>JAHEKG010000088.1 GCA_024638475.1 Rhodospirillales bacterium
ATTGCCTTTCGGAGGAGGAGCGCGGCGGGCGGGTTAGCCGGCGCTGGATCCGGTGCCGAGGGGTTTGGTGGCGGTATCGGAGTCAGAAGGATTACCGCGGGTACTCGGCTGAATCAGCGTCGTGGTGTCGGTATCCGCCGCCGTCCTTTGGCCGGGGCCTACGAAGCGGAGCTGATGACGGCCCACAGCGATAACATCCCCATCCTGAAGGCGATGCTCCTTGACTCGCCGCCCATTGATGTAGCTTCCATTGGTGCTATTCAGATCTAAACACCACCAACCGGTTTCGGTTTCCATGAAGAGATTCTGAAATCGGCTGACGTAACGGCTATCGAGACTTATGTCGCAGGTCTTATCCCGGCCCAACACCATCCGGGCCCGGCTGAGATCGATCTCGGCGACAATCTTGCCGCCGCTAGCAACTAATACCCGGGCGGGATCCAGATTAAGCTTGTTCGGGTCGGTTTGTTGCACAGCTTCCGCCGATAGCGGCGCTTCGACCTTCTTCAGAGCGTTGCGATCGAAGACTAACCCCAGTTTTTCCGCAGCGCTGCGAATGATATCCGCGGTAACCCGCGGCTTACGCCGTGACCGGCTCGATGCCACAACTTCCAGTGCCAGGGCACATAGACGATTAATATCCGCTGGAATCCCGCGGCTAAATCCATGGATGTCGGCCAGGAGTGCTTCCGAAACCAGCTCATGGATGGATTGGCAGCCCGCACTATGCAAACACCACAAGACATAGTTCCAGCTCTCCTCCATGCTAAAACCGTCGAGCCGCTGGTGAATATAACGTCCGCCTATAGAATCCTTGTTGGCCGGCATTAAGCTGCGGGCGAGCTGCCCGTCGCGAGCTATCAACACCAAACTCACGGCCGGGCTTCCGCGCCAGCGCAACTCGGCCAGCCATTCGAACTCGCCTAGGTTAGCCGCGGGCATCTCGTCTATGCCGTCCGCAACGACAACGGTATGCCGGCCTTGGCCTGCCTGGTGTTTCAGGAATACCTCCAGGATATTGCGGAGCTCTCCGATGCTGCCTTCGATGCCCTGCAACCCCAGATCATTCAGCAAGCCCTTGAAAAATTGCGACCGGCTCAGGTTACCGACGGGCACCCAGCTCACCGCAAAATCGGCATCACGTTCCTGGAGCCAACGCCTTACGACCCGGGTCTTGCCGACCCCGCTCTCTCCACTGACCAGGACGCACTGATAATCGCCCTTGGCGAGCCGATCCAGGCCAGCCGACAATTGGCTGATGGACTCCGATTCGAACAACGACCGCGCTTCCGAAACGGCAAACGGATTCGTGGCGAGTTTGTAAGAAGGCAAGAACACTGCGTACGCTTTCCTTACTGGTTATTTTGCAGCTTCCGGGCTTGCCGGCGCGCGCTGTGTACTCGGATAAAAGTACACCGATCGGCCCATGAAATCACGGAATGCGCGGGGTTTTGACCAGCCTAACTTTCACTGAACTCTAGATAGTGCCGTTAAGTGGCCGATTAATCTTAAAGATTTACCCAATCTGATTCGCCAAACACAAGGATGAAACTTGCTGGGTCAGGCCGACCAAGCAGCCGCCTGGACCCGCGGCGCCGCCTATTAATGGTCGGGGCGAGAGGATTCGAACCTCCGACCCCTTGCACCCCATGCAAGTGCGCTACCAGGCTGCGCCACGCCCCGACCGGTTAAATCTAACAGATAACTAGAAGTGACGGCCCTTACCGCCGGAGGATCTTGACGATTTCCTCCAGTTCAACCCGCATTTGGCGAATGATCTGCTGACTTTGAGAGACGTCATTGCGAGCCTCTTCTCCGGTCAACCGCTGCCGGGCACCTCCGATGGTAAACCCCTCGTCGTACAGCAGGCTGCGGATCTGGCGGATGACCAGGACATCTTGGCGTTGATAGTAGCGCCGGTTGCCACGCCGCTTGACCGGCTTGAGCTGGGGAAACTCTTGCTCCCAATAACGCAGCACATGCGGTTTTACCCCGCACAAGTCGCTGACTTCACCTATCGTGAAATAGCGCTTGCCAGGAATGGGGGGGAGCTGATCGTTATTGCCCGGTTCCAGCATATGCTTCCACTCGCGCTTTTAATTTTTGTCCCGGTCTGAAAGTCACCACCCGTCGTGCGGTGATGGGAATTTCTTCTCCCGTTTTTGGATTACGTCCGGGTCTTTGGTTTTTATCGCGCAAATCGAAATTTCCAAAACCGGAAAGTTTTACTTGCTCGCCATTAGACAGCGCTTCGCGGAGGTCCTCGTAAAAACAATCGACCAACTCTCGCGCTTCTCGTTTATTAAGACCGAGTTCGTTGAATAACGACTCTGCCATTTCTGCTTTAGTAAGGGCCATATTATTTCTTGATCACTTTCTTATGGTGGCGCCCAACTTGGATTCCAAATGAGACACGATTTCTGCCAAGGCGGTGTCCGCGTCTGCGTCAATAAGGGTGCGCGATGTGTCTTGCAAAATCAACCCTAAGGCTATGCTTTTTCTACTTGAATCGATGCTGGAACCACGGTATAGGTCGAAAATGACGACGTCTCGAAGCAGCCCTCCGCCGGCTAGGCGAACCTCCGCCACGAGGTCACCAACAGGCAGCGCCGCGTCGACCAAAACCGCCAGGTCTCGCCTCACACTCGGGTACTTGGAGACGCCCGTATACCTCGGCACCCGGGCTGACAAGGCTTTTTCGAGTTCGAGTTCGAACACAATGGCGCCGTCTTCCAGGTCCCAAGCCGACAACACAGCCGGGTGGACCGCCGCCAACCAGCCCACCGCGGTGTCCGCGATGAAGATCCGGGCAGTCCGACCTGGACTCATTCCATCACGTTCAGCAGCCTGAAACACCACATCGCTTGCCCGACCCGTTAGCGCCAATACCGCCTCGATGTCCGCCTTTATGTCGAATAAATCGGTGAGTTGCGCATCCAGATCCCAGTGTTCCGGCCAGCGAGGCCCGCACGCAAAACCGGCGAGGATCCCATGCTCGCGGATTCCGTCCGCTGTCGTTTCGAAACGGTTACCGAGTTCGAATAGCCTCAGGCGCACTTGTTGGCGCGCAAGGTTGTCGCGCGCGGTTGCGAGCAGACCCGGCCACAAACTTCGCCGCATCGCTGCCAAGTCCGCTGAAATAGGATTTGCCAACGCTATGGGTTGATCGCTGAGTGCGAATACCTCATCAGCGGCCGCATCAATGAACGCGTAGTTAATCACTTCACGGTAACCCCGCGCCACCAGGACATCGGCTACCTCCGTCTCCGGCACGACCGTTTCCGTGACGACGGCGACCGTCGCGGCCCCCGCCCCCGGCATGCTGGGAATATTGTCGTAACCAATGATCCGGGCAATTTCTTCGATCAGATCTGCTTCGATCTGAATATCGAACCGAAACCCCGGTGGAACCACGCGGTAGTCCCGTCCCTGCCGCCCCACCTGCATGCCCAACGCCTCCAGCGTAGCGGTCACCTGCTCTTCGGGGACCGCCGTGCCTAACAGCCGCTCCAGGCGCTCGTGACGCAGAACCACCGCCGGCCGCTGCGGCAGCTGCTCGGGCATCTCGGTATTCACCAAAGGACCCGGCTCGCCTCCGGTAATTTCCAACAACAGCTCGGTCGCCCGTTGCATCACCTTGACCTGGCCTTCTGGATCTACTCCGCGCTCGAAGCGCATGGACGCATCGGTGTGTAATCCGTAGCGGCGAGCACGTCCGGCAATGACTGCCGGATCGAACCAAGCCACTTCGAGGAGAACATCAGCCGTGTTGTCATCGACCGCGGTTGAACTGCCGCCCATCACTCCAGCAAGTGCAACGGGCCCGCTGCCGTCTGCTATCACGAGCACGTCATCCGCCAACGTCACCTCGCGGCCGTCGAGCAGGGTCAGCGATTCTCCGCTAGCGCCAAACCGAACTTCGAGCTCGCCTTGCAATTTGCCCAAGTCATAACTATGCAAGGGTTGCCCCGTCTCCATCATCACGTAGTTGGTAACGTCCACAACGGGATGGATCGACCGCAAGCCAACCCGGCGTAAGCGTTCTTGGAGCCAAACTGGGGATTCGCTCGCAACGTTGATGCCCCGAATAATGCGGCTGACGAAACGTGGGCAACCGGTCGGCTCGGGCAGCCTGACCGTGTATTCGCTAGCATGGCTCGCCGGCACCTCGGTGGTCGCCAGCAAGGGCAGGCGCTGGTTGAGTGCAACGGCTAACTCGCGTGCCACCCCGATCATGCTGAAACAGTCCCCCCGATTCGGGGTCAGTGCGACTTCGATCAACATATCGTCGAGGTCCAGATAGTCCCGAAGATCCGCCGCCAACGGTGCATCATCGGGTAGTTCGATGATGCCATCGTGGTCGTCCGATAGGCCAAGCTCCTTCCCAGAGCAAATCATGCCGTTGGAATCCACACCGCGCAGCCGGGTCGCACGGATTTTCGTCCCTCCAGGCAGGCGGGCGCCGGGTTGGGCAACCGCTACCTTGAGTCCCGTGCGCACGTTCGGCGCACCACAAACGACAGACTCCACGCCAGCGCCCGTGTCGACCTTACAGACAGTAAGGCGGTCGGCATCGGGATGGCGTTCTGTCTCCAGTACGTGCCCGACGATGACTCCGCTGAAGGCGGGTGCGGCCGACAGCACCTCCTCTACCTCGAGGCCCGCCATTGTCAACCGCTGAGCCAGCGCATCCGCCGGCTCGTCAATCTGCACCCAATCCTTCAGCCAAGAAACCGCGACGCGCATGATCCTTGCCCCTACGCGAACTGCGCGAGGAAGCGCACGTCGTTATCGAAGAACATCCGCAAGTCGTCCACGCCGTATCGCAACATCGCAAGGCGCTCGATACCTATGCCGAAGGCGTAGCCGGTATATTCCTCCGGATCTACGCCACAATTGCGCAGCATAACGGGATGCACCATTCCGCAGCCGAGAATCTCAAGCCAGCGCCCGGACTCGGATAGCACATCCACCTCGGCTGACGGTTCGGTGAACGGAAAGTAGGAGGGTCGAAATCGTAAGCTCACCTCGCGCTCGAAGAATCGGCCCAGGAAGTCGTATAACAATCCCTTCAGATTGGCGAAAGAAATGTCTCGATCCACGGCCAGTCCTTCCACCTGATGAAACATGGGCGTGTGCGTCTGATCCGAATCGCAGCGATACACTCGCCCCGGCGCGATGAGCCGGATGGGCGCACCTTGAGAAGACAGCGAGCGTATCTGGACGGGGGACGTATGTGTGCGTAATAACTCGCCACTCTGCAGGTAAAAGGTATCGTGCATGGCACGGGCCGGGTGATGCTCCGGGATATTGAGCGCGGTGAAATTGTGGTATTCATCTTCCACCTCCGGACCCGTATGCACTTCGAAACCGGCCTGTGTGAACAGCTGCCGAATCCGGCGGGCCGTGCGGGTGACGGGGTGATGGCTACCCAATGCGATCCCTCGCCCCGGCAAGGTCACGTCGACTTGCTTTGCGGCCACGGCAGCGTCCTGATGCGCCACCTCGAGTTGTTGCTGGCGCGCTTCGACCGCCGACGCTAGCGCCTGCTTGGCTTGGTTGATCGCCTGCCCGGCCGCCGGGCGGTCGGCAGCCGGAAGTTTTCCCAGCGTCTTGAGCTCCGCAGTGAGTCGACCTTTCTTGCCCAGGTAACGCACGCGCACTTCATCCAAGCTCGGCAGGTCGGCGGCGGCCTCGACCGCCACCAACGCCTCCTTCAGAAGGTCAGCAGCATCAGACACAGATTCCCCTCTTGAAGCCCTCGGGCCCAAAATTCCGCTAGCCGCCCGGCAGCGCCTCTCGTGCCTGGTTGGCGATCACGGCAAACGCCTGCGGCTCGTGCACCGCCAAATCCGCCAGAACCTTGCGGTCGATCTCAACGCCCGCGAGATTGAGGCCGTTGATGAGCCGGCTATAGGAAAGGCCATGTAAGCGCGCCGCGGCGTTGATGCGCGCGATCCACAACGCGCGAAACTGGCGTTTGCGTTGACGCCGATCACGGTAGGCATACTGCCCGGCTTTGGTAACGGCTTGCTTGGCAACCCGATACACTTTCCGGCGCGCACCGTAATAGCCCTTAGCTTTTTTGAGAATCTTCTTGTGACGATTGCGCCCCGCCACACTGCGTTTTACTCGTGCCATGGATCTGCCCCCCTAGCTATACGGCAACATCTTGCGGACCGCCTTCACATCGGCATCCGCAACTTGCAGCGTCTCCCGGAGGTGGCGTTTCCGTTTGGGAGTTTTCTTAGTGAGAATGTGGTTAAGGTGTGATTGGCCTCGTTTGAAGCCACCTTTACCCGTTTTCTTGAAACGCTTGGCAGCGCCCCGATTAGTCTTTAACTTCGGCATGGTTCTACTCCTAATTGTTGGCCCACACGAGTTACCAACCCGGCAGGCGGTCGGCACAGCCCAACTCAGCTTGGGCGTTGGCCGGCACTTGTGTCCGCGCTCTACTGCTTGCGCGGCTGAATGATCATGACCATCTGACGCCCTTCTAACGCCGGGAACTGCTCAACCTGGCCATACTCTTCCAGATCTTTCTGCACGCGGTCCAATAGCTTCGCGCCCAGTTCTTGATGAGCCATTTCCCTACCGCGAAAACGCAGCGTCACCTTGGCCTTATCACCTTGGGTGAGGAACCGAATCAAATTTCGCAATTTGATCTGGTAATCACCCTCGTCCGTTCCCGGACGAAACTTCACTTCTTTAACATGAATAATTTTCTGCTTTTTCTTAGCAGAATGGTTCTTCTTGCTCTGTTCAAACACGAACTTCCCGAAGTCCATGATGCGACAAACGGGCGGTTCTGCATGGGGGGAAACTTCTACTAGATCCAGGCTCTCATCGGCTGCAAGCGCTTGCGCTGCTTCCAAATCCATAATACCGACCTGTTCACCTTCCGAGCCAATGACCCGGACTTGTGGCGAAAGAATCTCTTCATTACGCCGAGCACGTTTGGGTTGAGCGATGTTGCCTTACCTCCTGATTTTCCTGGTGCGATGACCACACTCGGACCTAAACGCGAGATTGTATAGCCCCTACCACCCGGCGTACAAGCGACAATGCCTGTGCAATCAGCGTTTTTTGGCGGCAAACGAGTGGTTCGGGTGATCCGGCACCCGCACAACCCCGGGGTCTGTTGGCCTTATACAACAAATGCAACGCTCGCTGGGACCGCAACAGCCCCGGGTGGGGCTGGTAGGCGCGGACGGGATTGAACCATCGACCCCCACCATGTCAAGGTGGTGCTCTACCACTGAGCTACGCGCCTGCAGCGGCCGCATACATTAGCGGGCGCTAACCCAGTTCGCAAGCACCCAGGCGACAGTCCCCGCGCCGGTGGCAGCTAGCCCGCCTTGGTCGTCGGCAATCCAAAACCGAGGTCCCGCAACGCCGCGATTTCGTCACGCAGGCGGGCGGCCTCCTCGAATTCCAGATCCCGGGCATGGCGATGCATTTTTTTCTCGAGTTGGGCCATCTTTTTCGCCGCCTGCTCCGGCGACAGTGCGCGATATTGGGCCAGGTCCGCGGCGGCCTTGGCCCGCTTGCCGCGCCCTCGCTGTGGCACATAGCGGGCCCCTTCCATGATGTTCGCAACCTCCTTAACGATGCTGCGCGGTTCGACCCCGTGGAGTTGGTTGAACTCGATCTGTTTACTCCGGCGCCGCTCGGTTTCAGCCAAGGCGCGGGTCATCGAACCCGTTACCCGGTTGGCGTACAGGATTGCCCGCCCTTCCACGTGACGCGCAGCCCGGCCGATCGTCTGAATCAGGGAACCCTCTGAGCGTAGGAAGCCCTCCTTGTCTGCGTCGAACACGGCCACCAATGCCACCTCGGGCATATCGAGGCCTTCGCGAAGCAAATTGATGCCGACCAGCACATCGAACTCTCCGAGGCGAAGATCGCGAATGATCTCGGTGCGCTCCACCGTATCGATATCCGAATGCAAGTACCGCACGCGGACGTCGTGTTCCGCCAAATAGTCGGTCAAATCTTCGGCCATGCGTTTGGTCAACGTAGTAATCAGTACGCGCTGCCCCTTGGTCACGCAGATATTGATCTCGGACAACACATCGTCGACTTCCGTATCGGCCGAACGTACCTCTACCTGCGGGTCAACCAGGCCCGTGGGCCGGACCACCTGCTCCACCACCGCATCGGAATTATCGTATTCATAGCGCGAGGGGGTGGCGGAGACATAGATGGTTTGCGGCGACAGTTCCAAAAACTCGTCAAAACGCAGGGGCCGGTTATCCAATGCCGAGGGCAAGCGAAAGCCGTATTCCACCAAGTTTTCCTTGCGGGACCGATCGCCCTTGTACATACCCCCTAGCTGCGGGATCGTGACATGGCTTTCATCGATGAATAGCAATGCATCGCCGGGAAGATAATCGAATAAACAAGGCGGCGGCTCACCTGGAGCCCGGTTAGAAAGGTAACGGGAGTAGTTTTCAATACCGGTGCAATAACCGACCTCGAGGATCATTTCCAGATCGAAGTTAGTCCGCTGCTCGAGACGCTGCGCCTCTACCAAACGGTCCGCTGCACGCAGTTGTGCAAGCCGAATCTTGAGATCGGCGCGAATCTCATCCACCGCGGCCACCAGCGTTTCGCGCGCGGTCACGTAATGGGATTTCGGAAACACGGTGGCCCGCGGCACTTTACGCAGGACCTCGCCGGTCAGCGGGTCAAAAAAGCTGATCGACTCTACTTCCTCGTCGAACAGTTCCACCCGCAAGGCCTCGCGCTCCGATTCCGCCGGAAAAATATCGATGACGTCCCCGCGGACCCGGTAAGTGCCCTGACTCAATGCGACATTGTTACGGGTGTACTGCATTTCGGCCAGGCGCCGCAAGATCTTGCGCTGTCTAATTGGCTCGCCGCGGACCAGATGCAACACCATGCCTAGATAACTTTGTGGATCGCCCAAACCGTAGATGGACGACACGGTGGCGACAATGATCGTATCGCGCCGCTCCAACAACGCTTTGGTCGCAGACAAGCGCATTTGCTCGATGTGTGAATTGATCGAGGCGTCCTTTTCGATGTAGGTGTCCGAGGAAGCGACGTAGGCCTCGGGCTGGTAGTAATCGTAATAGGAAACGAAGTATTCAACGGCATTGTGTGGGAAGAAGTCCCGCATTTCCCCGTACAACTGCGCGGCGAGGGTCTTGTTGTGCGCGAGGATCAATGTGGGCCGCTGCTGCTCGGCAATGATATTGGCCATGGTGAACGTTTTGCCGGATCCGGTCACACCCAACAATGTCTGGCAAGCCAGGCCGGCGCTGATACCATCATTCAGCGCGACGATCGCCTCCGGTTGATCCCCGGCAGGTTCATAGTCCGCGACTAACTGAAACGGCCGATTGCCCGCCATATCTCCACGCCCATTACACAATGTTAAAAGTGACCTAAGATAGCCTCGCTAGTTCCAAGCGGAGACACCTGTGACACTCGCAGCCCGGCTCAACCAGGTCAAGCCCTCGGCCACCATGGCCATCACCGCCATGGCGGCGGAGCTAAAAGCCGCCGGCCGACCGGTCATCGGCCTCGGTGCCGGAGAACCGGATTTCGATACCCCGGACCACATAAAAGCGGCGGCGATTGCCGCTATCCATAGGGGAGACACCAAGTACACCGCCGTGGACGGAACCCCAGCGCTTAAATCGGCCATTCAACGTAAGTTCAAACGCGACAATGACCTGGACTACGCGCTGGACCAAATCTTGGTGTCATCCGGCGGGAAACAAACCTGCTACAACACCTGCCAAGCACTGCTCGGCCCCGGCGATGAAGCGGTAATACCCGCCCCGTATTGGGTTTCCTACCCCGAGATGGTGAAGCTCGCGGATGCCGAGCCGGTGATTGTCGAGACGGGTCCGGACAGCCGATTCATGATGACGCCGGGACAGCTCGACGCCGCGCTGACGCCGCAGACGCGCCTGTTGTTCCTCAACAGCCCCAGCAACCCGGCGGGTACCGCCTATAGCCGCGGCCAGCTAGCAGCCCTGGGTGAGGTCCTGGACGGTTACCCGCAGGTCACCATCGCGGCTGACGACATGTACGAGCACATTTTTTGGGGCAGCGAACCATTTTGCAGCCTGCTCAATGCCGCGCCTCAACTGTATGATCGGACCCTCACCATTAATGGGGTCTCCAAAGCCTATGCCATGACCGGCTGGCGCATCGGCTATTGCGGCGGGCCACTCGCGTTGGTCGCGGGGATGAAAAAAATTCAAAGTCAAAGCACCTCCGGCGCCTGCAGCATTTCTCAGGCCGCGGCCGAGGCCGCGCTAGACGGTGATCACGCGGTCGTTCGGCAGCGCTGCGCCGCTTTTCGCCAGCGTCACGATGCAGTGGTTGCGGCACTAAACGCCATCAAAGGCTTTAGCTGCCTAGAGGGCGATGGCACGTTCTATGCCTTTCCCAACGTCGAAGAAGCCGTCAGGCTCAAGGGTTTGGAGGACGACGTCGCTCTGTGCGCCGACATCCTCACATCGGTGGAGGTCGCCCTCGTCCCAGGCTCGGCCTTCGGCAGCCCCGGCCACCTGCGGATTTCCTATGCGACCGACCAAATAACCCTGGACGAAGCGCTCAGCCGAGTGGCGGGCTTCATGGGCTGAATTGCGCTCATTCGGCCTAGCCCCCCGCGATCCCGGGGCCTTCGAGCGCCGGTAGCCAGAGTCGTAAGCCGCTGATTGCAAAGCGGTTCGACCGCACGTCATGGGGAGCGTTTCCTTGACTAAACCCGGCCATTCGTAGAAAATCCGCTCGCCTTTGAAAAGGTGCGGTTCCCCGGTAGCTCAGTTGGTAGAGCGATTGACTGTTAATCAATTGGTCCCTGGTTCGAGTCCGGGCCGGGGAGCCATTCAAGCCTGAGGGCGACCACCCTTCCGCCGCGGTTCGGCCTCTTGAAAAACCGACCCTCGGCCCCCAAATAATCAACCGGATTCGCTGACCCGGAAACCACGATGTTAAAACGCGTCACGTTGTTCGTTATTACCAACCTGGCGGTGCTATTCGTACTGAGCATCGTGCTGCGCCTGTTGGGTGTCGACCAAATCCTGGATGAATCCGGCACCGGCATCAATTACCAAGCGCTTCTGATTCTTTCGGGCGTCATCGGGTTCGGCGGCTCATTTATTTCCCTCGCGATCTCGAAGTGGATGGCCAAACGCTCCACGGGCGCCCGCGTCATCACCCAGCCCAGCAACGAGGTCGAGGCTTGGCTGGTGGGAACAGTTCAGCGGTTGGCGCGGAGCGCCAACATTAATACGCCTGAAATAGCCATCTACGACGCACCGGACATGAACGCGTTTGCGACGGGCGCGCGGCGTAACAGCGCCCTGGTTGCCGTTAGTACGGGCTTGCTGAGAGGGATGCGCCGGGACGAAGTGGAGGCCGTGCTGGCCCACGAGATCTCTCATGTGGCGAACGGCGATATGGTCACCCTCGCATTGGTTCAGGGTGTGCTCAACACGTTCGTTATTTTTCTTTCGAGAATTGTCGGTCACATCATCGATCGTGTCGTGCTAAAGAATGAGCGCGGCTATGGCATTGGCTACTATGTGGCAGTCATCGCTGCCCAGCTGGTCCTCGGCATCCTCGCCAGCATCATCGTCATGTGGGTGTCGCGCTATCGGGAATTCCGCGCCGACGCCGGCGCGGCCAAACTCAATGGCAAGCGCCCGATGATCAACGCGCTGGCGCGCCTCGAGAGTGGCA
>JAHEKG010000348.1 GCA_024638475.1 Rhodospirillales bacterium
TGGCCGAAGCCGCCGCGGCCCACGAGCGGCTCGAAACAAGCCAACATATCGGACAGATTGTTCTGACCGTAGGCGTGAGCTAATGTGATCTCGGCCCAAACGGCATCGTTGTCTAGAAGCTCGCAAACACTAAAAGTAGCAAACAAATCGCCGCGAGTGTTACTACACTCCATCGCAGCAGGGTCGTGCTTGGGCGGCCGGGTGTGGTAGACGCTACGTTGTCATCACTAGTCTCAGCAGCCTGTAACGATTCGACAAGCTCATGGCATGTCGGGCGGTGGCGCGGGTTCTTGCTCAAGCATTGATCGACGATCCGCGCATACGCCGGTTCCAGCGCGGGGTTGGCTTGCAGCGCCGGCATCGCAGTTGCCTTGGCATGGGCGACGACGGGATCTAGCTCTTCGCTGTACGGACTCTTGCGGCCGGTGAGTAAGCGATAGCCGAGGATGCCGAAACTGTAGATATCCGATTGGGGCGTGGCACTTTCCCCTTGCACTTGTTCGGGACTCAGATAGTACGGGTCGCCGAGAGTTTCTCCGACTCGGGTGAGGCGCGTCACGTCACCGTGACCGGTTTCTTGAATGCCTGCAATACCGAAGTCGGTCAGGTACACATGGCCGGAGTCGGCCGAGATCATGATGTTGCTCGGGCGTATATCGCGATGAATGATACGGTTGTCATGGGCAGCGCACAGCGCCGATACCACGCTGTGCAACACCGCTCGGGCGCGCTCGCCGACCATCATCCCCTCGATTTCCAGCGTCTCCTCCAGTGACCGACCCTCGACGTATTGTTGGACGATATACGGGCCCGCCAGCGGTAGCTCACCCACTCGATAAACCGTGACGACATTCGGGTGGGCGATACGCGCTGCAGCGAGGGCTTCGCGATGAAAGCGGCGCCGGCACACGGCGTCGGTCGCTAGCTCCGGCCGCAACGTCTTGATCGCCACTAGCCGCTGCAGCGATAGGTCCTTTGCCAAATGCAGCAGCGCCATGGAACCCTCGGCGAGAAAACTAACGACCTTGAGCCCATCAAACTCGACTTTATCCCGCCAACTGTCCACCGCCGATCTGGATTGCTCCGCCGGCGGTGCACTACTGCCGCCCACCCGGAGTGGTTCCACCGTGGCGAGCAGGCGATAGCCGCGCTTCGGCAGGGTTTGGACGTATTTCGGCGCGCTACTGGAGTCGCCGAGCTTCTTACGTAAATCCGCCACGCAGCGGAACAACGCCTCATCGGAAACAACGCGCCCCTCCCACACGGTGTCGATCAAACTCTCCCGATCGACGGTCTCCCCGGCCCGGTTCGCCAGGGCAACCAGCAGCTGCATTACTTTCGGCTCCAAGCGCCGCTGATCTCCGGCGCGGCAGATTTCGCCCTCGTTGGGTCGGACTTGCCAGTCGCCGAGGATAAACCCCTGTCGTAGAGTATCTGTTTCCAAGATTCGCGGCCGCTGGGTAACGAACCTATGGTAACCAATCCTCCGCGAGATGGGTGCAGCCTAGTCCACCCGGCAAGAAAGAACGGGGCGCGCTTCATCACTTAGTTCAGCCGGCAGCCCACAGCTGCGAAAGAACCCCCACCCTGCAAATTGCCGCTGACCCGCACGGGCGTACCGACGGCGTCCAAAATTACCACCCCGGTGGCATTGATGGTTTCGCTTGCGCCGACCGCCTGAATATCGAGGTTGGTGCCGACAAGGGTTCCAGTGATATCGAAGCTGCCACCCTCGAAGACCTCAAAGGCCTCACCCGTAACGCTAGTGCCCTCGATATCCAATACCAGCACGCCGCTGCCTTCCGAAGTGGAAAACCCGCCGGTCATACGAAATCCTGCGGTATCCCCACCGATGCGATTGGCACTGAAGGTGCCGCTGCGCCCCTCCGGCGGATAGTCCCAATTACCCGATAGGGAATCGGGCGTATCAAACACCGCATCGATGAGCACCGTTTGATCGAACGGCCGGGAATCCAAACTCGGCCGCGCCGCCAACTGGTAAGGCCCGGACGTGCCCAGGATAAATGACTCGTTGGGATCGAAGGCCTGCCAGCTAAATTCATCCTGGGAGCGGCCACGCAGGTTGCGGGCGAAAACTATCGCAACCGCGCCCGTATTGCTGCCGCTCAAAGTACCGGCGAAGGCGCCCGAGTAGGCGCAGGATAGCGTGTCATCCAAGTGCGCGAAGGCCGTGACCGAGTCCGGCAGGCTGGCCATGCGTTGTTCCACCGACATGATGTCGGAAATCGGCACGGTGAGTTCCGCTGCGAGATCCGTGGCGGCAAAATCTACTTGAGGCCAACTATCCGCCATGGTCCGCAAATCGTCAGAGATGCCAATGCCGTTCGTTGGGTCTTCATCGCCGTCCAGCATCAACAGAAAACGGGCCATGTTGACCGCCTCCGGATCGTCGAACAATCCGCTGGCAACGAGCGAGGGGGGGGCGGCCAAAGTCGCGCAATCGGCACTGCCTAGTTCCACTGCCCCGACAGAAAACGTCACGCTGTTGCCTGTCTCGCAGGTAAAACGCCCGTCGTTTCCGGTAACACCGCTCTCCTGGCCGGATACGAAGTCGAGCCCACTCACATTGCTATCTTTGAAGACGCCGCTTTGCACCGCCGGGGGCGGTGTGGACGGGGGCGGGGCATTATTGATTGCTGCTTCACCACCGCCGCCGCCACAGGCGGTGAGCACTATCGCGAAACCGGCCGCCGCGCCTAATTTGGCGACTACCGCGGGGGTTGCTTGGAACTTTCTCATGGCATTCTCCTCATCTGTCGTCACATACGGCCACGGGGATGGCGACCGTGGCCCCAGGCTAGGGGCCATGGCGATTTAAGGCCTGAGGAAAGGCTGACGGAAAGCTTGTGATTTCCTGAGTGCGAATTCGCTCAACCCGAACAATGACTTAGGTGATTTCGCTATACTGCGAAGAC
>JAHEKG010000089.1 GCA_024638475.1 Rhodospirillales bacterium
AAGTTGCAGGTTCCGTTTACCTCGCTGCTCAGCTACGACGAGTAACTAGAACTCCTCTAACAACCGTCCGAAGCCAAGCACCTTGTCCTCGATCCCATTGGCGCGCAGTCCGTGCCAATAGGTTGCCGCGTTAATGGCGATGACCGGCTTGCCCAGATATCGCTCCGCCGACGCCGCCAAGCGCATCATCGACAGGTTGGTGCCGACTTGCACGATGGCATCCACGTCGTCGCCGTCCAAATCTCGGATCACACCACGCAAGGTGTCCTCTTGAACTTCGGCGATCGCCGTCCAGCGCGGACACCGCAGGCAGGTGTCACGAACGATGGTATAGCCGAAGTCGGATAGATAGTTCGACACTTCCTTGTTCGCGACGGGAAAATACGGCGATAGGAAGGAAACGCGTTTGATGCCGCCATAGGCCTCGAGCGCTGCCGAAATAGCTTGGGCTCCGGTGGAAATTTTTAGCCCTGCTTCGGCTTCGATATTGGCCCGCCATTTCGCATTGCCCTCGGCACCACCGTAGAAGGTGACCGCGGACATGCCCATTACCAGATAGTCCGGCTTGCAAGTCAGCACGCCTTTGACGGCGGCAACGGTGTTCTCGGAAATCTCCATGGTGCCGGCCATGAAAGTTTCGTCCGAGACGGCATTAGCGTCTTCGATCACGATCCGGCTGTAGTGGTTGGTGACACCGGGCACTCTAAGGTCGTCGAAATCCGGCTGCACGACGGTATTCGTCGACGGGCCGAGGACACCAAATTTTGCACGGTAACCTAGGGCGTCTTTCATTGTTGTCTCCTGCTAGGTGATAGAGGCAGCATCCTCCAGACTGCGGAACATTGCTTGGTTCAGCAAGAACTCACGGCGCTTCACCGGATCCCTTTGGATCGCGCGCATGCGTTCGAGCTTAAGCGCGTGAGCCTCGGCATCGCCGACTTCCAGCAGTTCCTTATTCTGGATGGTTTGTGCTTGAATAAAGTCATGGGTTACTTGATGGCGCTGCCGGCCGAACAACTCGAAGGCCGCCGGGTCGTGTCCGTTGGCCAGGCAAGCCTCGAGCTTGTCACAGAGGTTCCAGGCATCGTGTATGCCGCTGTTCATGCCGAATCCGCCCAACGGATTGTTCAGATGAGCGGCATCCCCGACGAGAAATACTCGGCCATGATCGAAGCGCTTGGCAACGCGCTGATGCACGCGATAAATGGTTCGGTGTTGGGTGGGCGTGTTCGGGTCGCCCGTCAGATTGCTGAAAACGCGGTGCGCCTTCTCGTCAGAAAGGAGATATTCATCAGCGTCAGACTCGGGGGCGGGCAGCAAGATACGCCATACACTGGGCGCCCGCAGCAAGACTAACCATTCCTCCGGGTCGGAAATGTAGTTGACGTAGGAGAGATTCTCGAAATGTTCCTTCATATCGACTTTCGTCGACAAGCATAGGAATTTTTCCGGGTAGGTAAATCCCTCGAATTCGACGTTGAGCCACTTGCGAATGATCGAGTTACCGCCGTCGGCCGCGATGAGATATTGACCGCGAACGTGATCGATTGCGTACGGGGTCTCAACGGCCAGCTCGACGCCGCTGTCGGTTTGCTCGAAAGCGATGGCACGATGATTGAACAGCATCTCGGCGCGGGGGTGCTGCTCGAGTTGCTTCGCCAGCATCCCCGCCATAACGTGCTGCTCGCATTGCAGCCGGAAGGGGTATTTGGTCCGGTCAGATATCTCGGAAAGATCGAATTCCACGACCTCGCCGCTCTGCCGTTCCCGAAACTGATAGACGGGCGCGTGAATGCCGTACTCGAGCATCGGGTCCACCACCCCGAGTTCGTCGAGCATCTCTAAGGTCGGCGGATGGAACGTGGAGGCCCGCAAGTCCTGGGCACAATCGGGGCCCGCCTCGCAAAGCACGACGTCGATACCCCGGCGCGCCAGATTCAAGGCCGCCACGGTGCCGACCGGGCCTGCGCCGGCAACGATCACTTGGGTGTCATAGGTAGTCACGACGGCAGTCTACCCCGTCTGCCGGCCACCTCCGCGCCGGCCGAGAACGCCAGTTCACTCTCTGGGCGCACGCGTCCCAGCGGACCGGCAACAGAAACGGGTAAGACCATCCGTGCTAGTCGGCTTTCGCCGGGTGGTGGGGATCCACCCAGGTGATCGCCTCGGGTGTCTCCACGGGTTCGATATCGAGGTTCACTACCACCGGGTCCTGATCATTGCGCACCAGGACGCATTCCAGGGCCGCATCACTGTCGGCGTTGATTTCCTGGTGCGGCACGTAGGGAGGCACGTAGATGAAGTCACCGGGCCCGGCTTCCGCCACGTACTCCAAACGCTCCCCCCAGCGCATGCGCGCCCGCCCCTTGACGACGTAAATGACGCTTTCCAGATGGCCGTGGTGGTGCGCGCCCGTCTTGGCGTCAGGATGGATATGGACCGTTCCCGCCCAGATTTTCTCCGCGCCCGCGGAGGCTTGGGTGATCGCGGCGGCCCGGTTCATCCCGGGCGTCTGCGGTGTGTTGGTGTCCAGCTCGTTCGCATGCACGACCCGCACCCCGTCTTCGCGCCAATTGGCCTGTTTCGTCATCGCCTCGGTTCTCTAATCAGTCATTATCTAGTTTAGATTGTCATTATAACTTACTGTGTTTTATCCAGGTTATGGCATCAATAACCACCTTACCCTGTCGGGTGGTTACCGCTGGGGTGGTGAGGGTCAGGCGTCCCGCCGGGTCCCAGGAGACCCGCCGCCGCAAGGTCTGGCCGATCCAGTCGGGGTAAAGACTGAACTGGACGTGATGGCAAACGTCGTCGCCATCCAGTTCGAAGGTGCCCGCGTAGCTCACGTAACCGTCGGCGGCAACCAGCTTGTTGGCGGTATCCCCCAACACGAAGCCCGCCGGCCCAAGCTTTGGCCGGTCCGCCGCCATCAGGATCGCGCTCATCCAGCCGTCTGCGCTGTAGAGAAGCGTACCGCTGGCGCCGGCGCCCAGGTACGGATCGCGCCAATGGCCGTCGACGCTCAGGCGCCATTCATCGAGGCGCCAAGCGCCAATCAGTGCTTGAACGGCTTCAGCCATCATTTTCTCAGTTGGCGAACAGGCTCACTTTGTCACGGTAATGCCGACTTAGTTTAACCTCTGCATCGGAATCCAGGGTGAGAAAGTACTCGCCGTTCATATGGGGGCGCAACGCCTTGACGCGGCCCACATTGACGATCGTCGAGCGGTGGATCCGCTGAAAAAAATTCGGATCCAGGATGGTTTCGAGACTCTTCATGGTGCCTCGCATAACGTGGGTTTCACCATCGGCATGGATACACATGTAGTCGCCCGCCGCATCGATCCACTCGATGTTAGCGACTTCCAAGCGAACGGTCCGCCGCCCGTCCTTGACCGCTAAACGCGAGGCATACCGCCGCTCGGCATCCAACTCCCCTCGCGTGACGGCTTCGGAGACAGACTGGTGCGAGCGGCCTGTGAGCTCCGAAACCAGGCCAATCAATCGGCTGCGGTCGCGGGCCGCGGTGCGTTGGACCGCCCGCGCTTCCAAACGCCCGACGCAAGCCGCAAGGCGAGGCGCATCAATCGGCTTCAACAAGTAATCGACGGCGTGGGCATCGAATGCCTTCACCGCATATTGATCGAAGGCCGTGACGAACACGATCAAGGGAACGAGATGGTTCGGCAAGGCGGCTACAACACCAAAACCGTCCAGCCCGGGCATTTGGATGTCCAAGAATATGACGTCGGGACGTAGCTTGCGGATCGCTTTCACCGCTTGATTACCACTCGCGGCAAATCCAACGATCTCCAATTGCTGGAATTCGCGCAGCCGCAATTCGAGCCCGCGGCGCGCCAGCTCTTCGTCGTCGATGATGAGCACCCGCACCGGCATTAGGTCTCAACTTCCATGGGCAAACGCAGCGTCACCACGACGCCGCTTGGTTCCCTCCGCGCTATCGTGCAACTTTGCTGATTGCCGTAGATCTGCCGCAAACGCTCGCGGGTATTAGCCAGCCCCAGCCCCGACGATTTCGTGCCGGGGTCGGCGGCTTGTAGTCCCGGCCCATCGTCAGTGATCTTGACGACCAAGCGATTACCACCGGTCGTGGCGCTAATGCGAATGGTTGCTCCCGACTCTTGAGGTGCCACCGCATATTTCACCGCATTTTCGACAATCGGCTGCGTGATCAAGCTCGGCACCAAACAGCGCCGCGCCGACTCCTCGATATGGTATTCCAAGCGCAAGCGCTCACCGAAGCGCACCCGTTCGATTTCCAGGTAGACCTCTAGTGCCTCCAGTTCGTGCCCGAACGATACTCGGCGCATCGGATCCGTTTCCAGGGTGTGGCGGAGGAACTCGCTCAGCTTGGTAATGCATCGGTTGGCCGCCTCGTTGTTACCCTCCAATATCAGGGTGCTGATGGCGTTGAGGGTATTGAACAAGAAGTGCGGGTTGAGCTGATAGCGCAGCATCTTGAGTTGTGCCTGGTGGGCAGCCGCGTTTGCGGTGAGGGTGCGCTCGGTCTGCCGCTGCAGCATTTGATAATATTTGATGCCGAAGTATAAACCGCTCCAACACAAGAGCACGTACATCGAGGTCATCCCACCCTCGAAGTAACCGGCCAAGGTCTCGGGCTCGTACCACGGTTGCACCAAGTCCCAGTGGATCTGATTGCTGATCAGCGTCCACAATAAAGCCGCGACATAGGAAACCGCCAATGCCCCCAGGGCTACGAACAGCGGCGGCTTATACCAGAGTTCGCGATACAGGTAGCGCATCACGAGACTCAGTAGCAAGCCGGCCATGGCCGTCGCCAACACACTCGCCAAGTGGGTTTCCGCCGTCGCCTGAGACAATCTACCGAAGTAAGACGCGGCCGCGTAGCCACTCCAGCCGAGAACGTGTAGAAACCAGAAAAAATGCTCGCGGCTTCGGATGAGCTGGCGAGTCCGGATCGCGAGGCCGCTGCCTGGCGACGAGGCAGACAACTCGGGCCCGCGGGTGGCTGGCGCTTCCATGCGGGGAGTGTACCGTTAAGTCCCTAACTCTCGGAACGTCTTGTCGCCGCTAAGCTTCGCTTTAACCCGCCCACTCAGTCGACGCGTTGATCGATCAGCAGCTGCAACGGCGGGCCGCCGGGCCTTGTGGTGGTAGCGGCGAACCAGTCGCCGGGTTGCGCCATGGGCTCGCCGCTGAGGGACAGTCGAGCCACGACCTCCAGTTCCTTGAATTGCGAAAGCGAACGCCCCGCCAACATGGCGTCGGCGTCGGTCAAGGTGAACCGGCCGGGCACTTCCGAGGCGCCATGGCGGGTCACGGCGACGGGCGGACCCCCGGCGGGATCACGGGCAATGATGAACAGCGCCGTCTGGGGGCTGATACTCGCCTCGGCGCCCTCGCCCAGGCTGACATTGACTTCGATCCGCCCCGCGGCCGGGACAGCGGTTCGGGTGCCGGCGGTTGGAGGCGGCGCCCCCTCGAGCTGTGCCAGCTGCTGTTCAAGCACGCTCGCCACCTCGGCGGGTGGATTGAGGCTCAACAGCCGGCCCCAGCGGGCCCGCGCGTCGTCGGGCCGGTCGGCCAACAGCGCGACAAGGCCACCGTACCAAAGGGCCCGGGCATTCATCGGCTCGAGGGCCAAGACTTCCTCAACCAGCTGTCCGGCCATACCGTTCAGGCTGGATTGATCCACGAACGCTTGGGCTTCCGCGTAGGCGAGTTTGAGGTCGGCGCTGGGGGCGTCGGTGCGTTCCCATGCCTGCTGGTAGGCTTTGACCGCCTCCGGATAGCGGCCCATGACCAGATAGCTCCGGCCCAACATCGTCCAACCTTCGACGTTGTCTGGCTCGGCTGCCATGCGAGCTTCCAGCCCGGCAACCATCGCGGCCACGTCCGGGGTTTGATTGCCGGCGGCCACCGGCGCCGGCCGGCTGAAATCCCAATCGGATACCTGCCAATAAGCCGGCACGGCCCCGATACAAACGAGGACCACCGTGCCCACGGCGGCTTTACTCAGTCGCGCGCTGCGCCAAAGCGGCAGCAATACAATCGCCAGGTCGAGAACGTTGAGGGCGACGGCGAGAACGATAAAGGTGCCCATTCGTCGCCGTCGAGCTCGATGGGCTGCTTGCTACGACGCATTAACGTCACGCCCACGACTGCAAGGCCGATGAGCAGAAACACGACTGGACTCGCCCATAACAGCCAGGTGGTGCGTTTCAGTGGCGGCCGATACAACACGAAATCGCCATAGCGGCCGACGAGAAAATCGACGATTTGTTGATCGCTCGCGCCACTTTCCAACATGGCGCGAATTTCACGGCGCAGGTCAACCGCCAAGCCGGCATTGGAATCGGCAATGGTCTGATTTTGACAAACCAAACACCGCGTCTCGTTAATAATCGCGCGGTATCGTTCCTGCAGTGCGGGATCGTCGAAGTCATCATTGATATCGATACCCGCCGCGGTGGATGCGAGCAATCCGAGCAAGACCATGAGCCATAGTTTCATTGGCCCGCCGCCTGCGCGATCCTGGGTAGGAATTCGCGCTGCCACACCTCCGCCGTGAGGGGACTCAGATGTTTAAACAAGATCGTGCCATCGGCATCGACGAGAAACGTTTCCGGTGCACCATAAACCCCGAAGTCGATCGCGATCCGACCGTCAGCATCGACGGCGGTCACCCGATACGGATCGCCGAGTTGCTGCAGCCACCGGCGGGCCGCGTCCGTGTCGTCCTTCCAATTCAGGCCATAGATCGGCAGGCCCGATTGCGCGGCCAACTCGACCAAGTAGCCGTGTTCCTGCCGACAGCCGACACACCAGGTGGCCCAAACATTGAGGAGGCTAAGCTCGCCGCGCAGGTCTCGGTCGGACAAGCTGACGTTGGGATCGGCTAGGGTCGGCAACGTAAATTCGGGGATGGGTTTGCCGATCAGCGGTGACGGCACATAGCTCGGATCGAGTTGCAAGCCGCGCGCGAAAAAAGCCACGAGTCCGGCGAACAGCAATACGGGTATCAGGTAACGCCACATTTAGGCGGCGTCTTCTAGGGTATCCGTAGCCGGCGACGGTTTCGGAGCAGTAGCGTTTCGGTAGCGCCGATCGGTGGTGGCCAACAAGCCACCCAATGCCATGACCAATGCGCCGAACCAGATGAAGCGAATCATCGGTTTGTATTGCAGCCGAACGCTCCAGGCGCCGTCGCCCAGGCTGTCACCCAGGGCTACGAAAACGTCCCGGGACCATGCCGAATCGATCGAGGCTTCCGTCATGGGGCTGGTCTGAACGTTGTAGACGCGTTTTTGCGGCGCCAGGACGGTCACCAAAGTCCCGTCGCGGCGCAGCTCGAACTCGCCTTCAACCGCCCGATAGTTCGGCCCCTCTACATTCCGCAAGCCGCGGAAACCGAGTTCGTAGCTGCCGATCTCAAGGCTCTCGCCGGGACGAATGCTTTCGTCGATCTCGATGTTGTACGCCGAGGTAACGGTTACGCCGAGTACGAATAGGCCGAGCCCGCAGTGGGCGACGATCATGCCCCACTGGCCCCTGGGCAGGCGCCGCTGCGAGCGCCACAGGGCGATGGGGTCCCTCAGCGAGGCAGCCACCACCCAGCAACCAGAGACGATACCCACCGCGCTCAATACGGACAGCCGATCGAACCACAGCCAGGGCACGATGAGGCCAACGAGCACCGCCACCAGCGCGGGAATTCTCACCATGCGCAACAGGGTAGTAGCCTGCATGGTCCGCCAGGCCGTGTGCATGCCGAGGCCCAAGAGAAATAGGAGCGGCAGCATGGGGATCAGGAAAACGATCTCGAAAAACGGCGGGCCCACGGAAATCTTGCCGGCCCCCAATGCATCTAAAAACAACGGGTAGAGGGTGCCGAACAATACCGCGGCGGTGGCCCCCACCAAAAACACGTTGTTGAGCAGTAATGCGACCTCGCGGCTGACGGCATGGAAGCCGCCCTCCGCCACCATGTTGCGCGCGCGCACCGCGTACAACACCAGTGCCGTGCCGGTGATGCTGCCCAACAGCATCAAGATGAATACGCCGCGGGCCGGATCCGCTGCGAATGCATGCACGGATACGAGCACGCCGGACCGCACCAGAAACGTACCCAACAAACTCAGCGAAAATGTGCCGATAGCCAACAGCAGCGTCCAACTCTTGAACAGGCCGCGCTTCTCCGTGACCGCTAACGAGTGAATCAAGGCAGTGCCCAGCAGCCAGGGCATGAAGGACGCATTCTCTACCGGGTCCCAAAACCACCAGCCGCCCCAGCCGAGTTCGTAGTAGGCCCACCAGCTACCGAGGGCAATGCCCATCGTCAGAAACATCCAGGCCCAAGTCGTCCAAGGCCGCGTCCATCGCGCCCACTCCCGATCAAGGCGCCCCGCCAGCAGTGCCGCCACGGCAAAGGCGAAGGCCACGGCAAAACCGACGTAACCTATGTAGAGCATGGGCGGATGGATCGCCAAGGCGGGATCCTGTAGCAGAGGGTTCAAATCGTTGCCGTCTAGAGGCGGCACCGGGAGCCGTTCGAAGGGATTCGATGTCGCGACGGTGAACAACAGAATCCCGGCGCTGATCAGGCCCAACACGCCGAGCACGCGCGCCGCGAAAATTTCGGGTAGCCCACGGCTCCCCACGGCAACGGCGACCGTCCAACCCGCCAGCACGAGGCTCCACAATAACAACGAACCTTCGTGGGCACCCCACACCGCCGCCACCTTGTACATGGTCGGTAGCGCCGTGTTGGAGTTTCGCGCCACATAGGCGACGCTAAAATCGTTGCTCAGGAAAGCCTGCATCAGAATGGCGAAGGCAATCGCCACGAACACGAATTGGCCGGCAGCCGCCGGTCGGGCAACGGCGACCCAATCCGCATTGCGCACCGCCGCACCCCAGAGCGGCAAGACACCCTGGATCAAACACAAGCCCACGGCAAGCACCAAAGCAAATTGTCCAAGTTCTGGGATCATTGGGCTTTTTTCGCGTTCGCCAAAGCTTCTTTCACCTCTGGGGGCATGTAGTTTTCGTCGTGTTTAGCGAGCACTTCTTCCGCCTCGAAGACGCCGTCCGCGCCCAAACGTCCGCGCGTCACCACGCCCTGGCCTTCGCGAAACAGGTCCGGTAGCACGCCCGTGTAGACGACGTCGACGTTGTTGGCGTAGTCGGTGACGGTGAAGCGAACCGTCAAGCTGCCGGGGTCACGCGCGACGCTATCGTCGGCCACCATGCCTCCCAGGCGAATACTTCGCGTTGCGGGTACGTCGCCGCTGGCCACCTGTGTGGGCGTCCGGAAATAATTTACGCTCTCTTGAAAGGCGGCGGATGCCAGCAGCACCGCAACGGCGACGCCGGCTAATACCAATCCGATCACGATCATTCGTTGGCGGCGGGGGGTCATGGCACATGCCTCACTGTCGGTTGAGAGACGCTCTGGAATTCATCGGTACCCACACGTAACTGTTTCAGAATGCGCCGGTGACGGCGACGGGGCAACAACACATTCGCAACGAGCACGATTAGCGTCAAGCCATACGCGGGCCAGACGAAGGCGGCGTATCCGCCCATGGAGAGGAACTCGCTCATGCCGTCGTGCCTACCAGTTTTCGGACCCAGCGCGCTTGCCGCTCCCGCAATAGCACTTCGCCCTTGAGACGTTCGAATAGCACATAGACAAACAGAAACGTATGGCCGAATATCATTAGCAATAAGGGTACCAACATGCTGGCGTCGATGCTCGGCGCATCGAGTTTGGAAATACTCGGGCCTTGATGCAGCGTGCTCCACCAAATCACGGAATAGTGGATGATCGGGACATTCACGACCCCCACCACCGCCAGCAGCGCACTAGCCCGATCCGCTTTGTCGCGTTCCTCGAACGCCGCCCGCAGGGCCATATAGCCGAAATAAAGAAACAGCAAGACGAGCTCCGATACCAAGCGCGCATCGGCCCACTGCCAATAGGTACCCCACATCGGCTTGCCCCAAAGCATCCCGGTGACGAGGGCGAGGAAGGTAAACGAGGCGCCGATGGGTGCGGCACTCACAGCCACCGCGTGGGCCAACTTGATTCGCCAGACGAAACCGACGAAGGCGGCGCTTGCCATCACGACGTAGGCCATCATGCTGAGGTAGGCGCTGGGAACGTGAACATAGATAATGCGAAAGCCGTCGCCCTGCTGGTAGTCCGCGGGCGCCAAGGCTAACCCGCCGTAGGCGCCGGCGACGATCAGCAGCCCGCCCACCACGCCGAACCACGGCGCGACTCGGCCGGCGAACCGATAGAAGTACGGTGGCGACGCCAATTGATGAAACCAGCGAACCAGTAATCTCCACATCAGTTCGTTACTCCAAACTCACGCGCAAGGCGGCGGCCACGGCCACGGGACCGAGACTCATCGCGAGCGCCAACAGCGCGGCCAAAAACAACAACGGACCCGCCGGCGATTCTCCGCCCAGACTTAGATCCATGGCTCGCGCGCCGAAAATCAACACCGGCGTCGCCAGCGGCAGCACCAATAATCCCAGCAGGCTGCCACCCCGGTGCAGGCTCACGGTCAACGCGGCCCCGATCGCGCCCAGTACGCTTAGGGTAGGCGTTGCCAACAGAAGCGCTAGGACGCCAGTCACAACTGCAGCTTGGGGCAGATAAAAGGCCAGCGCGACGAGGGGCGCCACCACGACGAGGGGTAGTGCGCTGGTCAGCCAATGGGCCGTCATCTTGGCCACCACCACGGTCCCCAGGTTGACGGGACTCAGTATGAGCTGCTCCAAGCTGCCATCCTCTGCATCGGTACGAAATAGCCCGTCCAGGGCTAGCAACGAGGATAGCAATGCGGACACCCAGAGAACAGCAATGCCGACGTCCCGCAGTTGAGATAGCTCGGGCGTCATCGCCAGCGGGAACAGGCTGGCGGCGACGGCGAAGAACACGACGGGGTTGAGCATTTCGCCGGGGCGGCGAAAGGCTACCTTTAGATCTCTAGCAATCACCTGGCCAAGGGCCGTCACAGTTCGATCTCCACGCTTCCCTGTGCATCGATCCCAAGGCTGGTATGCGTGGCGATGACAGCCGCGCCCCCTGCCCGCAGATGGGTTTGCAACCGTTGGCGGACTAGCGTCCGGCCCGCCTCATCCAGGTTGGTCAACGGTTCGTCCAACAGCCACAGCTCGGCGGAGCTATGGATGATCCGGGCCAATACGGTGCGCCGCCGCTGGCCCGCGGACAGGTGGCGGACCAAGCGATCGCCCGCCGCGGCTAGATCGACTTGCTCGAGCAGCGGGTCTATTTCGCCGGCCCGCGGCGCTCTGCCGCTGTCGAGGCCAGCCCAAAAGATCAGGTTCTCGCGAACGCTCAAATCTTGCTTCAAGCCCTCCGCATGCCCCAGGTACAACAACCGCTGCCGATCCGCGCTGGCCAGGCGCCGGGCGGCCACACCGAACAAGTGCGCCTGCCCCTCCATAGGTTGCGCCAAACCGACCAACGCCCGCAATAAGCTGGTCTTGCCTGCGCCGTTGGGGCCCCGCACCACCGCCAACCCGCCCTGCCCAAGGCTGAAATTGAGATTCCGGAATAGGCGTCGCTCGCCCCGCTGTAATCCGAGGGATTGGACTTGTAACAAAGGCTGGGTCAATGCGTCGAAGCCCGTGGCT
>JAHEKG010000090.1:0-3556 GCA_024638475.1 Rhodospirillales bacterium
AACACCGTGGGGTATCGCCGGGTAATCTTTGCGGTGCCGAACAATACATCCCAGAAAAATAGTAGGTTGCCGTAGTTACCCTGGTAATGAGTGACCCCATCCGCGGGATCGAGGCCGTGGTGGGCGTAATGGGTTGCGGGGGTCGAGATCGTCCTTTCAACCACCCAAGCAACCGGAGAAAGCCATTGATGCCGGTACAAGAACGCATCCCATGGCACGGCGCAATGCGCGCCAAGAATAACGATCACTTTGAGGAGCCCATAAACTAGGTAAACCTCGCCGAGCCCCAAATAGATCAGTCCCGCCGAGATCCATAAGGGCGGCATCAGCGAGTAGTAAAGAAAGCTATTCCGGTAAACGACCCTCACACTGATGTAGCGCGCCTCATGGTGGGCGCGATGAAAATTGAACAGTAGGGGCACGGAATGCGACAGCCGGTGCCACCAGTACTGGACCATGTCATCGCCGATCAAAAGAATCCCGAACATCGCGACGGCGGATAGATGACCCCATGCGCCTTCGTACTCAGGCACCAGCCACTGCAGGAATTGATAGGCCGAAAGAAAAATGGCCGGGACCACCAAGACGGGCACAACCAGCGTGTTGAAGAGTTCGACGACGCGATCGTCCGCCGTAGCGTTGGACTTCAGGAAGCGTCCGCGCGCAAATTCGATCAGACCAAAACCGGCAAGCAAACCGGCGATAATTAGTTTTTGATCCATATCATCGCCTCCATTATTCGGACGCGGCTCTAAAGGCCTTGATCTGCTCGCGAGTCGGCAGAGCCACGAATTCAATCATAACCCCATCCGGGTCTTCGACGACGAAAACGTCGATGGGGCCATAATTCTCGAGCACCGAACGAGTCGGCGGCGAGAAAACGGGCACCTCCAGGCGCCGCATGCGCTCCCACAGTTCGTCCAGTTCCGCTTTGCTCACCGCAATGGAGAGTAAAAACACCCCCGGATCCCCCGGGCGTTTGGGCGGGGTCGGGTTCTCGGCCCCGGGCTGCCACTCGATGAGCTCGATCTGTCCGAGCTGGGTCGGCCCCTGGAAATAAGCCACCTGTCCCTTCATGCCACGGGCGAGGCGTAGCGAGGCCTCAATGTCCGGACCGCTCACCTCCGCGTTCAGTGTTTCCTTAAGACCGACCACCTCGCCGTAAAAGCGCTTCGATGCTTGCAAATCGCGTACCGACAAGGCGATGTGGTGGACTTCTCGCATGCTTGTCTAGCCCTCTAACTGCGGCCTGACTTCTTCCGCCAGGAGCCGCAGCGTGCGTTCCGCCGTGGCGTAGGGTAAACCACCCCAAAATGGCCTAACGATGAAGTGATTGAAACCCATATCCATGAAGGCGCGCATTTTTTTTGCCACCTGATCCGGCGTACCAACCAGCAGCGAGTGTTCTAGAATCTCGTCCCAACGATCCTCGAACCAGCGTAGCGCGTCATAATTCGCATAGGCCTCGTATTCCTTGCGCATGTAATGTACGACTTCCTGACGTGCCTGCGCAGGATCGTGGGAGACGTACACCTCTTTCATCAGCGGCCGCTCGATGCCTTCCGTCGGCTTGCCGGCGGCTGCCAATGCCTCGTCATAGATGGCGATGTGTTTCGGCATGTATTCAGGGCTCGGTGTGTTGCCGGGTACGAACCAGGCGTCTCCGAGCTTCGCCGCACGCTGCACTGGTTTGCGCGCGCCCGCGCCGATCCAGATTTTCGGACCCCCGGGCTGCACCGGAGGGCAGCTAATCTTGCCCTGTACTCGATAAAACTCGCCCTGGTGATCAATCTCTTCACAGGTCCATAAGGCGCGGATCACCTGCAGCGATTCCTCCAGCATCCGGCCACGTTTTTTCATGTTCACGCTAAACGCCGCGTACTCTTCCTGGCGATAGCCTACGCCGACCCCCAGGATCATTCGGCCGCCGGAGATTTGATCCAAGCTCGCGAATTCCTCAGCCACATGGACCGGGTGAAATAATGGCAGCAGTAGGATTCCGGTTCCCACCTGCATACTGCCACTGTGGGGAATCAGGGTCGCCATCATTGAGATGGGCTGCGGGCTGGCCAGGTTGCCGAGGAAATGGTTGATGGTGAACACGGAATCGAAGGACAAATCCCGCGCCGTTTGCACCAAATCGACAAGTCCCGTAATGCTCTCCGCCAGCGGTAACTCGCGGGGCCACTGATGAGAAGCTAGCAATCCGAGTTTGATCATTCTGTTGTTTTGCCTTTAAGCCTGCCACCGAGCCTGAAAAACGGCGCCACCGCGGCGTCACGGTCCTTCAATGCTTTGGCCAAACCCTTGTCACGGCGTTCCTTGAGGAAATTGTAGTCGCCGTCTTCTAGCTGCAGATTCGTAGCCCAACCGTGGCCGATCCAGGTCATGGCTTCGCCGATGCCTTTACCGCGGGCATTGGCCATCACCTGCATGTTCGCTTTGCCCATCATGATGCCGTCGAGCGGCATCATGGCGATCGCTTGGGCGTAATCGTGCACCCATTGCTCCAAATCATCTAACGGCACCACTTTGTTCACTAATCCCGCGCGCTCACCCTCGTCTGCGTCTAGCGGCCGCATCGTCAGCATGATTTCTTTCATCTTTTTGACACCCAGGTTTTCGATCCACTGGTACATGTCCTGGGGCGCGCAGCCCAGGTAGCGGAAGGCGGGATGGGTAAAGGTTGCGTCCGGCGAGGCGATGACGATATCCGCCGCCAGTGCAATCTGCATGTGCCCGCCGTAACAGTAGCCATGCACCTGACAGATTGTTGCTTTGAGACAATTCGCTACAACATCGGTAAAGGCACCCATCACCATATCGCGATCCGGCAACATACGTTGATGCTGGGCCGGGCGCCGCCGCGCTTGCTTGCTGTTGCCCTCCCGATAGCCGATGTAGTAACCCAGCTCGTCACCATCCGCCCCGGTACCAAAACACGGGCCGGCGCCCCGGAATACGATCACCTTCACTCGGTTGTCGTACTCTGCCTCGCGGACCAGATCACCAACGACCTCCAGCCCTGCGACGGGTAGCGCGTTCAACTTATCCGGCCGGTTGAAGGTGATCGTTGCGACATGGCGCTCCTCATCTACCTCATATAGGACGTATTCAGCGAGCTCCCCAGGATCCGTCGCCATCTTTTCGGCGGTCCATTGACTGGACAACAATTCAGCAATTCTTTTTTTCATCAACTTTCCTCAATCGTTTGCGGCCATCGACCGCAATGCCTGCCTGTCCACCTTACCGGCCCCGGTACGCGGCAACTCGTCAATGAATTCCACCGCGCGAACGGCCTTGAAGTGGGCGAGTCGGTCACGGGAAAACTCTATCAATTCCTTTGCCAATCTGTGAGCCGGCTGCGCGGGTTCGTTGGCAACGACGATCGCCTTCGGGATCTCTCCCAAGCGCTCGTCGGCGGTGCCGACGACGGCGACATCCGCAACAGCCGGATGCTGCCGCAACTCCTCCTCGAGCTCCGTGGGCCAAACCTGAAAGCCACCGCATTTGATCATCTCCCGCTTGCGACCGATGAGGAACAGTACTCCATCCG
>JAHEKG010000090.1:3566-11659 GCA_024638475.1 Rhodospirillales bacterium
CCGCATCGACATAGCCGATGTCACCCGAGCTGACCCAACCGCCGTCATCCGCCAGTTGCGCATCATTGCCATCCACATAACCCGAACTCACCGTGGTACGGACGCAGATTTCCCCTGCCTCACCGGGTGTCATTTCGACACCTTGATCATCGCGAATTTCGACATCGACGCCCTCGTAAATCCTCCCCGCGGAACCGGGCACCCAACGACCCGCCTTGATGTCGGTGCCCGTCCAGCCAGCCACGTGGCCGATCTCCGTCGAACCATAGTTGGTCAGTAGGGGGATACGGAAGCGCTCCTCGAATTGCGTCCTCAGCGCGCCGCTGATCTCACCGCCCGCCACCAATACGGAACGCACGGAACTCAGATCCGGCTCGCCGGACAAATGGGCCAGGTCATAGAGCATCGTGGGCAACAAGAACAGATTATCGATGCGATACTCGGCGACCAGCGCAGCGAGACGCTCTGCCGAAAATCTTGCCATCACCAAAACCGACCGGCCGACGTGTAACGCGAATAACAGCGCCTGCTGCCCACCGCTGTGAAATAGCGGCAAGGTAATCACGTTCGGCGCCGTGCCCTCCGGCACGAGCGGATAGGGCCCCGGCCTGCCCCCTTTGGCCGCGCGGGCGAGGCGCGACATGGTCTCGAAAGTACCGCTATGCGTCATCGCCACGGCTTTGGGTGCGCCAGTCGTGCCACCCGTAAACAAAATAACGGCGTCGGCACCAACGGGCATATCTGGCGCCTTAAGTTGCGCCGAACTGTTCTCGGCCAAGGCATCGAGGTCGACAACACCAGTTACCGTTTCGCGGCCGCCTACGACGACAAGCGCGGCTCGCGAAACTGCCCGCTGCGCATTGGCTAGGCCGGCAGGATCGCTAATCACGACTGCGGCGCCAACCTTTGCCAGCGAACGGGACAATTCCTCGGGGCCGTAGAGGGCACTCAGGGTCACCGGTACCGCACCGATCTTCCATGCCGCAAACAGACACCACACCAGTTCCGGCCCGTTGTTGATGTATAGCGCAACATGATCGCCAGTGTTGACTCCGAGGCCGGCCAAAGCCGCTCCCAGGCGACTGGCCCGGGTATCCATCTCGGCAAAGCGGAAACTGCGCCCATCGTCGGCGATGAGCCCGATTCGGTCTCCCCCTTCGACGGCACGCCGTTCGAGATCATGGACGAGATTCAAAGGAAAACCATGGTGTTAGGGCTACAAACATTCCGGACAGTTGGTATGATTGCCGAATACTATAGCGCCTTCCGGGCGCGCCAACAAAGCCTTTGTACACGGTGAGCATACGATGAAGATCGGCCTATTCCTATCCGCCCAGCTCGAACCCGGTGCAGCGGTGAGCGCCGGTCTAGAACAACTGCTCGAGCAAGTCCAACTGGCGGAAACGCTTGGTTTCTCGTCCATATTTCTCGGGCACCACTATCTTGCCCGGTCTCAATTTCTGCAACCCTTGTCACTGATCAACTACCTGGCGCCACTGACGACAAAGATTCGGTTGGGGTTCGGTGTATACCTGCTGCCGCTGCATAATCCGCTGGCCCTCGCGGAGGAATTCGCGACGGCGGACGTGCTCAGCCGTGGCAGGCTGATCGTCGGCGTCGGGACAGGCTACCGCAAGGTCGAATACGCGGCCTTCGGTATTCCGTTCGATGAACGCTTCAAGCGTTTGGCAGAATCCGTGCCTTTGATGCAGAGGCTGTGGCGTGGTGAAACCGTGACGGCCGATGGCTACTTTGGCCAACTCGAGCAGGCGCGACTGCACCTACGTCCCCAGCAACCCGGCGGTCCGCCAATTTGGATGGGCGCGTTCGGCCCGGTGGGGATCCGTCGTGCCGCGCGCTTCAACACCGCCTGGCTCGCGCCGCCCGATGGCGATCGGCAAACGCTGGTGGATCGGTATGCGCTGTATCGCCAGGCACTGAAAGATCACGGCCACCCTGGCGATGGCGAGTATCCGTTGATGCGAGAAGCCGTGGTCGCCACTACGGCGAAGGCAGCCAACGCTCAGGCCGAGCGTTACCTGACGCAGCAATATGCACAATACAAGGCATGGGATGCCGCGCAGCAGGTCAGTGAACAACAACTCTTGCAAGAATTCGCGCTGGTCGGCACCCCCGAGTCAATCGCCGAAAAGCTGACCTGGTATAGCGAACGGCTGGGCGTCACCGAGGTAATCCTGCGCCTGCAATGGGTCGGTATGGAGCAATCAGCAGTACTAGACTCCATCCGCCTGATTGGTGAGCGCTTGATCGTTGCGCGATCAAGCTAGAGAATCCAGACATCGCACCCGGACTAGCCATGGCCGCAACGAAACCACGCACGTATCAACCCGAAAAGACCCGCGCATCCATCATTAAAGCGGGGTTGAAGTTATTCGGCGCCAAGGGTTACCACGGCTCGTCGGTGGGCGATATTGCCAAGGCCGCCGGCATTACCAAAGGCGCTTACTACCATCATTTCCAAACCAAAGAAGAGTTGCTGCTGCTGATTCATCAGGAATACGCCGACTACCAACTCAAGGCCATGCAAGCAGTGCTCACTGAAGACGACACCTCATCTGAACAACTACGCGCGTTGATACGTTGCATCGTCGAAGCGGTGGGACGTTACCGTCCTAATGTAACCATATTCTTCCAAGAGCGACGCTATTTGACGAAGAAGTACATGGCCAGGGCCACCGCAGAGCGCGATCAACTCGAAGCAGCATTTCAGGCAGTGATCGAGCGCGGCATTACTAGCGGAGAATTTCGCAAAGATCTCGACAGCCGAGTCACCTGTCTAGGGATCATCGGCATGTGCGCCTGGACGTATCAATGGTATTCCGACGATGGCCGCATGTCGGCGATTGAAGTGGCAGATAATTTTTCCACCCTGGTCTTAGACGGCCTCGTCGCCTGAGCAATCCCTATGCGTAATCCACCGGACACCCCTCCCCTCGGCATCGCCCGCAAGGTGGCCCCAGGCGTGTTTCGCGTCAGCCTGCCGATCGACTTTCAACAAGACCATATCAACGTCTGGGTTCTCGAAGACGGCCGCCACATCACCATTGTGGATACTGGGGTAGGCACGCGGCAAACCGCTGAACTCTGGGACGAAGTATTGCAACGGCAATTCGCTGGCCGGCCGCTCCGCCGGGTCATCTGCACGCACTGGCACCCGGATCACATGGGCTGCGCTGGCTGGCTGCTGGAAAGAGCCCAAGAACCCCTATGGGCCACTCGATTGGAATGGGAAACTGCGCATCGGGTAGCGGGCGCAGGCCAACCCCAATATCTCGCGCATGAGGCCGAATTTCTCCGCGCTACCGACTGCGACGCAAGAATAGCCCAGCAACTACTCGATCGTGCCGGCTTTATCTCAAAGCATTTTTTGCCGCCACCCGATCGCTACCGGCGCTACACCTGCGGCGAACCCATCGATATCGACACGGATAGCTGGCAAACGCTGCTGGGCCAGGGGCACTCCCCTGAACACGCGGCGCTGTATTCGGCGTCGCGCAACGTCTTGATCGGTGGCGACATGGTGTTGCCGGATACAACAACGTTCGTTGGCATCGAACCCAGCGAGGGGCTCGATAAGGATCCGATCACGGCCTATTTGGAAAGCCTGCAACGCCTGAAGGCCCTACCTGATGACGTCCTTGTTCTGCCTTCCCATGGCGAGCCTTTCATCGGCTTACACACACGCATCGCCGAACTGGAAGAGCGCACCAAACACCGCCTCAACCGCGTATTCGATAAGTTGGAGGGCACCATGTCGGCGAATGCTGTAGCGCGCCAACTGAGGTCACGCGAGCCCACCGCGAGCCAACTCTATTTAGGCTTACGGTCGGCCTTCGCCTGTCTGAATTATCTGGCGGCGCGGCAAGCGGTGCGGCACTGGGAGGAGGCGGGCGTCTGGCAATACGCACGCACCTAGGTCGCTAGGAGGAGGAAATATCTTGGCTACACCCTTCCCTGAATGGTTTGACCCGCGGATGCCAAACCGTGAGGGCTGCGTGCTCGGCCCCTTACTCGATGCCGGTCACCGGGATCATCCACAACGAGTGTTCGCGGTGTTCGAAGATGGCACCGAATGGACCTACGCCGACACCCGACGCCATACACGCAGCTGGGCGCGCGGCCTGCAACAATTAGGCGTGAAATCAGGAGACGCCGTCCTCGTCTGGTTGCCTAACCGCCCCGAGATTCTTAATGCCTGGTTCGCCGCCAACTATATCGGCGCAACCTATGCCCCGATCAATACGGCCTACCGCGGCGATTTGCTGAGCCATGTCATCAAAAACTCGGGCGCGCGGGTGCTCATCGGCCACCGGAATCTGTTGCCCCGCCTCGCCGACGCGGATCTTGGCGAAATCGAGCAGGTCATTGCCGTTGGCGATCCCCCCGCCATCTCGTTACCAGTGCCGATCCACCCGTCCACAATCCTCGATGCCGATCCGGAAGCCCTGCAACCCGTCCCGGAGGTCATGCCTTGGGATACCGCGGCAATCATTTACACGTCCGGCACTACCGGACCTTCAAAGGGCGTGCGGTGCTCTTACTTTCACTTCTATAACGTCGGCGCACTCGCCGTCGGATTTACGGAGCCTACCGAGCGCTGCTTTATCAACATGCCCCTATTCCACATAGGCGCCGCCGGCGGCGCCTATGGCATTCTCGCCCGCCATGCGTCAATCGGTGTCGTTGACGGTTTCAGCACTACTAAGTTTTGGGACCAAATCCGAACCATGAATTGCGCGAGCATTTGCGGCATGGTTGGGAGCGTCGTCGGATTCCTATCCAAAAGAGAACCGGCGGCAGACGACGGCGACAACCCGCTGCGCAGAGTGCTGGTTGCACCCGTCAACGACATCGTCATCGCCCTCGCGAAACGCCACAACTTCGAGTACTTCACCGGCTTCGGCATGAGTGAAGCGCCCATACCGCTCGTCTCGGAGATTAACCCCACCCTCCAGGCCGGCTATTGTGGCCGCGTTCGCGATGGCGTCGAATGCCGCATCGTTGACGAGAATGACATCGAGCTACCGACCGGAGCGGTGGGGGAACTGGTCGTTCGCAGCGACCACCCCTGGTCCATGAACCATGGCTACGTCAACATGCCAGAAGCCACCGCTGCTGCCTGGCGCAATGGCTGGTTTCACACCGGCGACGCATTTCGATGCGACCACCAAGGGCGCTATTTCTTCGTCGACCGGATGAAAGACGCGATCCGCCGGCGCGGCGAGAATATTTCCTCGCTTGAGGTCGAGGTGAGCGTGCTCGAGCACCCGCAGGTCTTGGATGCCGCCGCAATCCCCGTACCCGCGGAACATGAGGAAGACGAAGTCATGGTCGTCATTGAGCCGAAACCCGGCGAAACCATCGACCCGGAAGCGTTGACGGAGTTCCTCGTGCCACGCATGGCCCATTTCATGGTGCCGCGCTACATACGCATCATGGACTCGCTCCCCAAAACCCCCACCAACAAGGTGCAGAAACCGTTGTTGAAACAACAGGGTGTCACCGACGACACCTGGGACCGGGAGGCGGCCGGCATGGTCTTGAAGCGGGTGCGACTCGACTAGGGCGCGCTCGAAGCAACAGTTCGCTTCAACTCCGCCGGGGTCGTCACCGACTAGGCTAGGCTTTACGACTGCGATCCGCCAGTTGGCGCAAATCCCGTTTGAGGCGAAACACCTGATCCGTCGTGTAAGAAGCCAACACCCGCTCTTCATGCGCCTTTGCGATGGCCAATACCGGTATCACCTTGCTGCGTCCGGCATCGGTGATGACAACCGAGTCTTGGGCCGCGCCTTGTACGCTCAGGCCCTGCGCTAACAACGAATCTATCGCCACTTCTACGTCGCCGCGTTCGAGCATGGTGCCGTAGACGATGCGCGGGAGATCGCAATCACCGTGCCCATAGAGAAAAGTCAGCACGCGGACCTCGGCTTCACTCAGATCGAGCTCAGCCATCGACACCTTGAACGGCGCGACGAATTCGTAGGTGGCTCGCATCAACAGCGCCATCAGGAAGTCATCTTCATAACTGCCCGGCGCATTGCCGTCGGCATCAGGGTGTACATCGACGATTGCGTATCTACCGCGATGAAATACGAGCGCCTCTCGGCCGGTTTCATCGAACTGTTCGACCTCGCCGACGATAATAATGTGGTCGCCGCCGTCGTATTGGTAAACCTTGCGACATTCGAACCTGGCTGCACAATCAGGCAATAGCGGCAGACCTGCCAGCCCGGGCTGCCAGTCGATGTTCGTAAACCTGCTTTTTCCACTCCTGGCAAAGCGGCGGGATATGTCCACTTGGCCATCGGACAATACGTTGACGACGAAATTATCACTGCTCTCAAATACCGACCGCTTGCCCGATTCCCTAGCGATGCTCCACAGCACCATGGGTGGGTCGACAGAAACGGAATTGAAACTGTTAGCGGTAATACCTACGGGTTCGCCTCTGCCGTCGAGGGTGGTCACGACCGTCACACCCGTGGCGAAATGCCCCAGGGCATTACGGAACTCGACACCTTTCACCGTTGGCATGTCATTCCGGCCAGTTGGGTTCGCGCTTTTCCAAAACTGCGGCGATCCCCTCTTTCGCCGCCGGCGCGTTCAAGGCAGCAATGGCCGCTTCAATTCCGGCCTCTGCGGCGGCCGCGGCGGACAGACCGCCGAGTTCCTTAAACAATGCCTTGGTGCGGGCCAACACGGCCGGCGACTGCTTAGCGAGCTGCTCGAGAAGTCGCCGAGCAGATTCATCAAACTCCGACGCCTTGAATACCTGGCTGACAAATGCGGCGCGCAGCGCCTCATCGGGATGAATGTCGCGCCCGGTTAATAACCAATCGAGCGCAAACTTCGCCGGCACCGAACGCCCGACATCGGCCATCACGATCGCCGGAACGATACCCAATGAAATCTCCGGCAACGCGAACCGACAATTATCCGCTGCCAATACCAGATCGCAACGCGCCGCTAGTGAAAAACCGAATCCCATTGTGGAGCCTTCCACGAGACTGACCGTCACCTTAGCGTGCCGCTCTAAACAATCCAAGACTGCCAAATTGTCAGCAAACTGGCGCCGTAGCGCCGCATCGCCGCCGGCTCGCATGGCCGCGAGTTCATCGAAATCCCAGCCCGAACAGAAATAGCCGCCTTCGCCGCGGAGCGCGACGACTCGACAACGCCCGTCGCCGGCCAAACGCTCTAGTAGCTCGCCCAATGCGACAATCATCCCCGCAGTAAACGCATTGCGCTGGCGCGGCCGGTTGAAGCGGATCGTTGCCACGCCGCCGTGCTGGTCCAGCTGAATTGCCGAGTCAGACTGCATGTTTGTTTATTACCCCAACTTAGCTAGAACAAACCAACCGGTCGGAATTATATAGATTCGCTCGGCGCATTGTCACCAGCCTCGGGCCGCCGCGCTCCTAACCATAAGCTCACAATGCCGAGGGGAGTCAACACACCGCAAACGAGAGCGATGGATTGACCCACGGCTTGGTCGCTGCCGAACAGGAAGTCGGTGCTCATGGCTACCGTGAGCGGACCAAAACCGCTACCTATCAAGGCGACCACTAGAAAATAGATCGCCGTCACCTGGGCCCGCATCCGATTGGGCGTCACCAGCTGCACAGCGGCCGCCGTCAAACCCACAGGAGAAGCCAGCAGAAAGGTGACGGGAATCAACGCCGCAAATGACCACCACGGGTTGGTCTGCAGCGACATCGTTACGGCAAACGGCAACGCCAGGGTACTCACACCCACGGTCGTCAGCAGGATGGAGTTATTGTGACCTCGCCCGCGCAGGAAATCGGCCATCCATCCGCCCAGAAACGACCCCGACGTACCGAACAGCAGTAGGACCAATCCGTATCGAAAGCCTACTTCGCCTGCATTCCATTCGTGGACGCGAATGAAGTAGGTGGGCATCCAGGACAGAATCGCAATGACAACCATGCCGATGAGCGATAGGCCCGTGAAAATCGACAGGAAGAATTGCCACTCGCCGCGCATGAATTGCAAAACCTCCCCAAGACTGACGCGGCCGTCCTTGGACTCCACGGCCTTTGAGGTACCGC
>JAHEKG010000349.1 GCA_024638475.1 Rhodospirillales bacterium
CTAGTCGGCGAAGGGTAAACCTCACGTTCGGTAACCTCGTCTTCATCGATCAAACTATCCGGACGAACCACAGCCCATTCGATCGCCGCGTCGTTCTGGCCAACCTTGGTGCGCAGATAGTCCGCCGCCTTCTCGTTATCCGCATGGGGAGGCAGGAGCAAACGGAGAAGTCCGATGACGCACTGCTGGCCGAGTGAAATTCGCTCAGGCAGATCGCGGTTGCTATTGCCTGTCGTGTTCATGAGCACAAACTTGACTGGCCCTTGTGGCTTGTTCGCCTTGACGGCACCGCACAATCGGCGAGTGGCATCGGTCACCAGTCTGCGCGGATGCCCGTAAATTCCCTTGAAGCTCATGTTGTGCCCCAGACACGAGGCCACCGCGTCACACCCGTTGACATGCTGCGCCAACTCAGTGTCGCTAAGGTCCAACACGCTCGCGTGGATCACGGATAGCGCATCGCGGTGCTTGAGGTTTTCTGGCAGCCTATCGGGCGATCGAACGATTATTTTCACCCTTCGGCCGCGCTTGAGTAGCTGTTCAACGAGCAGCCGTCCAGTCGCCCCACTGGCACCAACCACCAAGGTCGTCAATATTTTTCTCCAGAAGCGATCATTCGACGAGTCCTTCATAGTCGGTGATATGCGGGAGGCATTGCCGCTGGTTCGGCGCCTCTGCGCCGAAACCAACATGTAGTCGGATTCGAGCTAGAGTCGAATTGCCGCTGGACTCGGATCCAGGTTACACGACAATGTAATACCGACGACGAATATTTTTCGACTGCCTGGGAAAAAGCGTTAGCCGGAAGCGGACCTTTCTCAGCCAAAAAAAACCCCGCACTAGGCGGGGTTTTTGTTTTTCTTGTTGTTGTTCGGTTTAAATTTTCTTTCTGCGTCGCGCTAAACCCAACCCAGCAAGACCTAAGCCTAGAAGTGCGAGGGTGCCGGGTTCGGGGACGGCGGCGGTGCGAACTAGGAAGCTTCCTACTTGCGGGTTGATAGTGCCCCAGTTGTCCGACGTGAGCCATCTGCTGGTCTGATTACCGCAATTGGTGCTTGTGTCACTGATGCAGGCCAGGCCAGCACTGCCTGCGGTGCCATCGTCATACATCCCGAATGACCCGAGACCAGTACTTGCCGTGCTACCCAGGAGCGCTACCAATGTGGCTGCATTCGCCGGATTTAAGGGATTGGCGGTCAGGGTTGGAGCGGTGCAGTTCTGCGTTGAGTCTCCCAAGGACCCTATTAGGCCACAAACCTGCGTAAGGTTGGCGTACGCCCAACCGGAGCCAATGTAACCGCCAAAGCCGGCTAAGACGCTGGCGTTGCTTTGGCCCTGTGTCGCGGTGAGATCCAGCCATTCGAGTCCACTGGCGGTATCAAGCGTGGTGTTGCCCTGGTCGATAAGAATGGCATTGGCACCCAAAGGGGTCAGCAAGAGTGCCGCCATGATCATTTTTAATCTTTGCATTCGACTGCCTTTCGGTAAGAAATTCTAAAGGTAAAAAGCACGATTCGTGCCAAGTTGAGATATTCAAGAATATCAGTGCATTAAGAATGCCCTGGGCCAATGCGTTGGCAATGGTGTAAAGAAAACCGACGTTATCGGCCTTGAATGTCCGCTTCGCGGGTCGAAGGCGTGATCCGCATCGTTCGAACCCCTGAGGTCGACGAAGCCCATCCTGAGCAGGAACCGGTATACGCTGACCGGCGGGTCAGCGACGCCTTATGCCACCGGCAGCCGTTCGCCGAGCAGGCGGCCGAAGGTTAGCGCCGGGGTTAACATCATGCCCGGGACGAAGGTATCGCCCAGGGTCACACCGGCACCGAGCGCCTCGCCGGCGGCGTAGAGGTTTGGGATGGGTTCGCCATCCAGTCGCACCACGCGCAGATGTTCATCGACTACGATGCCCACGGACGAGGTCGCCGAATGGCCATGATGAATGACGGCATAAAACGGCGGCTTCTTGATTTCCATGGGCAGATGCTGGCGGCCGAAAGTATCGCTGCCCGATCGAACCGCAGCGTTGTAGGCGGCAAGCGTTTCGCGCAGCCCGGCTGCGTCGATACCGCTCTTGCCCGCGAGTTCTTCCAGGGAGTCCCCGCGGTGGAACATGGGGTGGCTCTGAAAGTGCTCCATCAGCTTGTCGCGGCTCCAGTCGGGAAATCCGGGCGGCGCCGTGTCCAGGATCGGCTGATCGAACACAATGGCGTAGCGGTAGCGGGGTTGTCTCACCAGGGCCCGCGCCCGGTTGTTGGGAAGCGGTTCGTCCTCTTTGACGAAGCGTCGACCGTCGTTGTTGACCCACACCTCCCAGGGCTGCCGCTCTTGGGGAGCGGTTTGGAACCGCACGTAGACCTGCGCCGGGTAATGATTGTCCGTGAGGACCGAACCCGTACCCGGCTGGTGCAGTGCGTGACCCCGCAGATAACCGCCGACGGCGGTGGCCATTTCCAGGCCCTTGCCCAGGTTGGTGGGATAGGTGCCCGTCGTATAGGTGGGTCCGCCGATGAGGCGGGTAAAAATCTCCGGATTGCTGGCATATCCGCCGGTGGTCATGAGAACGTGGCGCCCGCGGAAAGTGTGCTCGCCGGCGGCGGAGCGGGCACGGATGCCCTCTACGGCGCCCGCGTCCGAAGTCAGCAGCCCGATCACCTCGGTTTCCAACTGGGTAACGATGCGGCCACGCTTCAGTTCCGGGGCGATCTTGCGGTTTAGCACAGCCAGGATGTCCCGGCCGGCGTTGGCGCCCCACAAATACCTCGGCACAGAGTACCTGGGCTGGCCGATGCCCTGGCCCGTAACCGGATGGTCGGGCAGCGGCACCAGCCCGCCTTCCAGCAGCCAGTTGAGCATGTCTGGAGCGTTGTCTACACACAGCCGCACAATCGTGGGGTCGGCCTTACCCTGACTGATCTCCATG
>JAHEKG010000350.1 GCA_024638475.1 Rhodospirillales bacterium
GATCGGCTGGTTAAAGGCAAAAAGATTCGCGGTGTCTGCGGGCCAGATCGAACCGTTGTGTGGATTTTTGAGCGCGACGTTCAAACGCTTTCGGCGGCTTTCCGACGAACTGTACGAAGTGGTGGTGCTGGAAATTACCCATTACACGGATTTCGAGACCGGCCAATTGCTCGATGGAGTCGTCATGCCGTTTACGGGACGGGAAGTGGAGGTGCCAACGTACCGGTTCGGCCCCGCGACGAGCCGCTTTGCCGTGCGCCTCGATGAAAAAACGGCCTATGCGCCGGCCGCCGACACCACCGAGGGCGACTTCGCCCCCGCAGGATCCGTATTGATGACCAAATCGATCCGCCCTGAATATATTCACGGCGGCACGCTGTTCATGCGGCACGAGGAACATGGCAGGGTCCAGCCCAACGAGAGTGCAACACCCAGCATGTTCTACAAGGAATCGACCCTCTGGTCTGCCGCGTTGAGCGAGGTGCTCGATGCCAGCGTCAAGAACGTGGATGCCGGCCTAAGCTATTCGGCCATGACGAGTTGGCGGCCGTGGATGCAAATGGGCGACCTGCCAGGCCACACCGTGTCGAACGGCTTCGGCGGTAAGGCCCGGTTCCTGACCGACTTGCCCGAGGATTTCATCCGCTATACCGAGCGGCTGCATCCGGATGTGCTGGAGGATCCGGGCGCTATATTGGATACCTTACAGAACTAGGCTACAAACAGGAGTGAACCCGACATGCTGACCGGATTACTGCAGGGCCCCATGGACCGCCGCCAACTGTTCAAGTTCGCCGCCGGGGCCGTGCCAGGCGCCGTGCTGGCCACCTCCATCGGCGCACCGGCCATGGCGGCGCGAACGAGCCGGGCGCCCTGGTTCGATCCTACATCCGCCGACGACAATCTCGAGACCTATATCCGCATGACGCGTTCGGCGGACCCGACGGCGACCAGCGTCGGCTGGTATGGGGGGCGCGTGTTCTCCGTCATCGGCGATCAGGAAATCGTCAAGCCGCTGTTCGACGTGGAGGGCTTCGGCATCGGCCGCACCGAGAAAAAAGACGACGGCTCCTACATGACCCTGTGGCGGGAGGTGGGCTATTACAAGGACTTGGCCAGCGGCAAAATCATGGAAACCTGGCGCAATCCGCTCATCGACGAGACGGTAGAGGTCTACCCGATCAACAACGATCCCGTGAACAACACGTTGCGGCCGCGGTTTCGCCTCGGCTTCGGCGCCACGGATGACGAGCACAGCGAGACGGTCGACTTCATCCTGCCGTGGAACTTTATCGGGCCTAACGCCATGGCGGCCTTCGATGTGAACCTGGCCTGGAAGTCGCCGTTGGATCCGAAGATTTGGAAGCGGGAGTCGCCGGGCGAGTACGTTCGGGTCAGCGAGTATCAGCAATGGCGGGTGGACCTGGACGAGCTGAATGACCGCAGCGTGCCGAGCCTGAAACCCTACGGCAGCTGGAACCGGGTGGCGGCCTGGCTACCGTGGATGCTCATGGGACAAAGCCCGGGGCATCTGTTCTACCGTTCCCACACCTTGAAATTGTCCGGGGTGGAAGAGCTGCCGCGGGATATTCTGGAATACACGGCAAAGCACTATCCGAAGTACCTGACGGTGCCGACGGAGTGGAAAGAACCCAACGTCTCAAGCTTCGAGATGTTTGCCAAGGATCGCAAACCCAAACGTTGACGGCAGGCCGCGTCGCCAAGCTGGGAGTTGTTGACCGTCCAGCGAGTGGGCTTAGGGCGCCACCTCGAACAGCGCCTCAACCTCGATGGGGATGTCGGCGTAGAGCTCGGCGACGCCGATCGCCGAACGGGTGTGCCGGCCGGCCTCGCCGAACACCTCGACCATGAGGTCGGAGAAGCCGTGCAGCACCTCCGACGGGGTGTTGAAACCCGGCGCGCAGTTGATAAAACCGACGACCCGCACGACCCGCACCACCGGATCCAGCGTACCGAGGTAAGTGCGCAACGTACTGAGGCAACACAAGCCCGTCAGCCGCGCCGTCGCATAGCCTTGCTCGATATCGAGCTCGCGGCCCAGCTTGCCCGACACCAGCGGGATGTTGCCCGGCCCCAGGGGCCCGTGCCCGCTCATGTAGATGTGGTTACCCGAGCGCAATGCCCTCACGCGGTTGGCCTCGTCACGAAACGGCGGCGGCAATTCCACACCGAGCGCGGCTAGTCGCTGTTCTGCACTCATGGCATTATTTCAAAACGGTGCAATCTCGAGCGGGTTGGTGTGGAACCGCTCGATGACGCCGCGCTCGAAGACTTGGGGGTCGGCCAAAATTCTTTGGCGCATGGCTTCCGACCCGGCGCCGGCAAAGACATCCGTATCGCCCCGGGCCAGTTTGCTGAGGACCTCCTGGGCATGCGCTTCGGGCGTCACCCCGCCCCCAGAACCCCCCCGTGGAGACAACCGGGTTTTGACGCCGCCCGTAAACACTCCTGAGACCAGCACGGGCTCATGGTGCAGTTCCGCGCGCAGACCGGCCGTCATGATGGCCGCAGCCGCCTTGGACATGCTGTAGCTGGTGTACTCGGGTAAACAGAACCAGGCCCCAACCGAAAGAATGTTAACGATGGCGCCGCTTCCGTTGGCCAGGATGATGGGTATGAACAGCCGGGCAATCTCCGCCGGTGACCAGCAATTCGTCTGCATGACGAACTTGGCATCGTCGAGGGACTCGGCCGTGCGAATGCGCCGTTCGGTTTTGGTGAAGCTGCCCGGAGTGCCCGCGTTGTTGATGAGCCAGGTGACGTCGGTCGCTGCCTGCGCCGCCTTACGGCGCTGTTGGTCGTTGTTGACGTCCAGTTCCAGCGCCACCACCCGAGCGGGATCCAGCGCCACCACCGGCGGCAGGTTGTCCAGGTTGCGGCCCGTGGCATACACCCGCTTC
>JAHEKG010000091.1 GCA_024638475.1 Rhodospirillales bacterium
TGTTTCTTGCGAGACCTCCCTAATATGGGCGGCCTCTTCGGCCTCCAACAACGGGGTAATCAAGCCGTTGTCCGGCGCGAGCACGACCTGACCTTGCACAGCCACGCCAATAATGCGGCGTGCGGTGCCGACACCGGGATCGACGATGGCCACATGCACCGTGCCGGTGGGAAAGTATCCCAGCGAACGTTGTACCCAGAAGCCCGCTACGGCTGGCGCGAAGAGCGGTATCTCGTGGGTCAAATCGACGATACGGGCGGCAGGATAACGACTCAGTATGACGCCCTTCATCATGCCGACGAAGGGCTCGTCATGACCGAAATCGCTGGTCAACGTGATCAAGGGATAACTCGTCGTCACTGGCCTGGTACCGAATAACCCTGCCAGACTGCCTCCGGGTCGCGTTCGATACAATTGACGAGGATTCCGTCGGGGTCGCGAAAGATCATCTCGCTGGAACGATGTCCCGGGCGGACGCTGATCTCAGTGGACGGGGAGACGATATCGTGGCCGCCGCTGCGGAGCCTCGCTTCTACCACCTCCAAACTACGCGCGTAGAAGACCAGGCAGGTTTCCCCGACACGGGCCCCGCCGGTAGCCGGTGCCGGGTTTGCGGGCATAGGGTCGAGCTCGAACAGACCAATCATGCCGAACGGTGGCCCGTTAGCTTTGAGGATATGCGCATGCAAGCGGGTTCCGTCGGCGACGCCCATGAGTTGCGTGACCCGCGGATCTTCGATGGTGCCGGCGAAGAGGCTTTCGTCGAGGCCCAGGACGTTTTGATAGAAATCCAATGAGGCCCGCAGGTCCCGCACCATGATGGCTGTTCGAACTAGGGGACTGATGTCTTGTCCAACGGCCATCCGCGGTTCCTCCGGCTGAGTATTGCTGCCAGGCATAGTAATCTATTCGGCCAACCACGTTGGAGCGTAGCCATGGCATCCACAGCCCGGGATGCTGTTGTCCAAGAAGAGATTGTTAAGTTATTGAGTCTAGGGGATATTCGACTCAACGGCGATCGTCCCTGGGACCTGCAATTGCACGACGAGCGGTTGTTCGACCGCGTTCTTGCCGAAGGTAGCTTGGGGTTTGGCGAGGCTTATATGGATGGCTGGTGGGATTGCCCCGCGCTGGACCAGCTTATTTTCCGGGCCTACACGGCGGACATCAAACGCCAGCTCAGGCCATGGCGCCTGGCGAGCCATGTCGTCAAGGCGCGGCTGCTCAATCGCCAGACCCGGCGAGGCGCATTGACGGTGGGTCGCCGCCATTACGATATTGGCAACGATCTCTTCAGCCGCATGCTAGACCCCCGAATGATTTACTCGTGTGCCTACTGGGCGCGGGCGGAAACGTTGGCCGAAGCCCAGGAACACAAACTAGAGCTCGTGGCGAACAAACTGATGCTGCGGCCCGGGATGCGAGTGCTGGATATCGGTTGCGGTTGGGGGGGTGCCGCGCAGTTTTTCGCCGAGCGCTTCGGTGTGGAAGTCGTCGGCGTGACCATTTCCCGCGAGCAAGAAGAGCTAGCCCGGCAACGTTGTTGCGGCCTACCCGTCGAGATTCGCTTCCAGGACTATAGAGAACTCGATGAAGTCTTTGATCGGATCTACTCCATCGGCATGTTCGAGCATGTCGGCCGACGCAACCACCGCAGCTTCATGCAGGTTGTATCGCGCTGTTTGGCGGGCGATGGTTTCATGTTGCTGCACACGATCGGCGGTAATGAGTCGGCAACCAACGTAGACCCGTGGATGGAGCGGTATATTTTTCCGAAGGGTTACTTGCCTTCCGCGGCACAGATTGCGGCCAGCGCTGAGGGGCTGCTCACCATCGAGGATTGGCACAATTTCGCCCACGACTACGACCGCACGCTGCTGGCGTGGCACACCAACGTCGATGCGGCGTGGTCGAGTTTGGAATCCCACTATGATGAGCGGTTCCGCCGAATGTGGCGTTATTATCTGCTGGCATGCGCAGGGTCCTTCCGCGCCCGCGGGAGTCAACTCTGGCAGGTTACCTTCTCGCAGGGGCGCGGCGCCGCGGAATCGTATAGCCCCCCCGGGATTCGCTAGGCTAGGCAGATTCCCCTACGGAAAGCCCCCGCCGAGCCGCACCGCGGGCGCGGCGCCGGCGGCGCAGGTCACGGGACACGTTGGCCTGGATCATCAATAAGCTGGGTGTCAGCACGAGGGTCAACAGCGTCGCGAACGCAAGCCCTCCGGCGACGGCGGACGCCATTTGCGTCCACCACTGTGAACCAGGTCCGCCAAATTCAATCTGGCGATTGATTAAGTCGATATTGATGCCGAGTACCATGGGCATCAGACCGAGGATCGTCGTGACCGTCGTCAGCAACACGGGGCGCAGCCGTTGGGCACAGGTTCTCAAAATGGCTTGCCGAGCGTCCCCGGAGGTCCGCCGCACGAAATTATAGGTGTCGATGAGCACGATGTTGTTGTTGACCACGATCCCGGCCAACGCAATCGTGCCGATACCGCTCATGACGATGCCGAAGGGTGTGCTGGTGGCAATGTGCCCGAGCAATACCCCACCCGTGCTAAACACGACTGCCGTAAGAATCAACACCGCTTGAAAAATGCTATTGAACTGAGTGACTAGAATAAGCGCCATCAGGGCCAGAGCGATCAACATGGCCCGGCTCAGAAACTCCCTGGTCTCGATCTCGTCTTCGTTGCCACCGCGGAAACTGATCGCGACCGATGGATCGATATCCAGCGTCGGCAAGACCGCCTGGATCGCGTTAACCATATCCTTGATCAAGAGCTTGTTGCCGGCCGCGTCCGTCGGTGCTAGGTCGGCGACGATCTGCCGCGTGCGGCGCATGTCGGTACGGTCGATGGTGCCGACTTTCTGTGCGGGCAAGCGGGTAATGAAGTTGGAGATGGGGATATTGCCTTCCCGGGTCGGCACGCGAAGATAGTCGAGCCGCTCGAGATTCCGGTCGCTGCGCGGAAATCGGACCCGGATGTCAATTTCTTCATCCGCATCGTCGGGCCGGTATTCGCCGACTTTGATGCCATTGGTAATCAGTTGTATTGCACTGCCCACTAGCGTGACATCGGCGCCGAATTGGGCCGCTTTGGTTCGGTCGACATCGATGCGCCATTCGATCCCGGGCAAAGACCGGCTATCTTCGATATTCCTGAGACCTTCGATATTACCCAGGGCGCCGCGGACTTGTTCGACGGCCTTGTCGAGCAGCTCGATGGAATTGGAAGAAAACTCGAGCTCTACGGCCTGACCGCGCGGGGGGCCGGGCGCCGGGACTTTGAAGTCGGTGACGATGCCGGCAATGTCGGCGACGCGCCCCCGAATTTCATTAACAATCTCTTCTACCGGACGCCGTTCGGCCCAATCGATAAAGGTTAGCCGGATGGTACCGATCTGGTCCTTGGGAGCGCCGCCGCCGCCACCGGGGCTGCCGGTCCGCGTATAGGCGTGCTCCACCTCTGGCATGCCCAATATCCGCCGCTCGACCTGTGCGACTAGGGCATCTTTTTCGAATGTCGATAGATCACCGCGGGCACGTACGCTGACGGTTGCGGAGGTCGCTTCAACTTCGGGGAAAAGTACTTGCCCGAGATCCGACAAGTAGAATGCGAAGTAGATCGCGATCAACAACGCTGTGGCTATACCGAGGTTTTGCCAGGGGTAGTTCAGCCGATCTTCTAGAAAACGTAGATAGCTGCCGGTGAGGCCGGTAATTTTATGTAGGTCACCGCGTTCGGCAGCCTCTAGGTCCGCCCGCATCGCAGCACTTGCCGCCCCGGGTCGCCCAAACATGCCTCCGAGTGTAGGTAAGAACAATAACGCCATGAACAGTGAGGCCACCAATACCAGCATCAGGGTCTTGGGTAGGTAACCCATGAATTCGCCCAACATCCCCGGCCAACTGATGAGCGGCAGGAACGCGGCAAGCGTAGTCGCGGTCGAGGAGATGATGGGCCAGGTCATTCGTTTCGCCGCCTCCGCGTAGGCGAGCTTGCGCGATACCCCTTCCGCCATGCGCCGATCGGCTAATTCCGTCACGACTATTGCTCCGTCCACGAGCAAGCCGACGGCCATCAGCAAGGCGAACATGACCACCATATTGATGCTGATCCCCAGCACGCCCATCATCATCAGCGCGCCAAGAAAGGATCCCGGCACGGCAATGCCGACGAGCGCGGCGTTGCGAAAACCCAAGATGCCGACGATCACAATGAACACCAATAACACCGCGGAAATCACGTTGTTGGTGAGTTCGGTGAGCTGCCGATTAATCTCTTTGCTCTTGTCGGTGGAAATGGCGACTTGAATACCCGGCGGCCAGACTTGCTCCTGTTCAGCGATCAACACCTTGATCTCATTGATCGTGTCGATGACGTTCGAGCCGGCCCGTTGCACCACTTCGATAGCGGTGGCGGGGCGGCCGTTCAAGCGGGCGTAAGTTTCCGCATCCTTATAGGTGCGGCGAACCGTCGCGATATCCGAGAAGCGCACGACCCGGTCGCCGTCGACCTTGATCGGGAGGGTGAGCATGTCGCTCGCGTCTTCTATGACCCCCGGGACTTTAATAGCGAACCGCCCCGTCTCCGTCTGCAGGGCGCCGGCGGCGACCAAGCGATTATTGCGGGCGACGAAATTTAGAATGTCGTTCTGTTGCAGCCCATAACTCTCCATAGCCGAGGGATCCAGCACGACCTCCATCAGCTCTTCGCGGTTGCCGGCAATGTCCGCCTCCAGTACGCCCGGCAAGGCCTCTATTTTCTCCTGTAAATTGCGGGTGATGCGGTCGAGGGTGCGCTCGGGGACTGTGCCGCCGATGTTGAGTACCAGGATCGGAAAAATCTTCGCTATGCGCACCTCCGACACGATGGGCTCGTCGGCGTCGTCGGGCAATTTGGCCTTGGCTAAATCTACTTTCTCGCGAACTTCGAGAATTGCGGTTTGCGGATCGGTGCCGGCGTCGAACTCGAGGCTGATGCTGGCACTACCTTCGCGGGCCGAGGTGGTCATCTCCTTGACCCCCTCCAGGGAACGCAGTTCCTGCTCTAAGGGACGTGCGAGCAAACGCTCGGCGTCTTCCGGTGAGATCCCCTCCAGCCGGACTTCCGTCATCACCATGGGGATGACGACCTCGGGTTCCGCCTCCTTCGGCAGGCTGATATAAGCGGCCGTACCAGCGATAAAAATGACCGCCATGATAATGACGACCGTTCGGGAACGGTTGACCGCGGCATCGATGACACTAATCACGGTTTGTTTTCTGTTGCCAACGCCGTATCGGGTTTCATGTAGATCGCCTCTACAGTATCGCCTTCGCGGACAAAACCTTGCCCAACCGTGATTACATCGGCCGTTTCCGGAAGCCCTGCAATCCACACACCATGTTGATCGGAAGCGGCGATTTCAGCCGGGAAAAATGTGACGGCACCGCTCGCGTCCACCAGCTTGACGCCGACGTTGCCCTCGTCGTCGAGCGTCAACAGCGAGGGAGCCATAAGCTGAGCATAGACTTGGCCTACGGGAATCTGCATCGTGGCCGTCACCCCGGCGGGTATCTTGGCGTCCTTGTTGCTAATTTCGAGTTCTATCTTAAAAGTGCGGGTTGCGGTCTCGGCAACCGGCGCGACATAGCGCAAGCGTCCGTTCACCGTCTCGCCGTTGACGAGGGTTGCCATAGCCTCGATGCCGGCGCGGAGAGCGAAAGCAGATTGTTCGGGGACGCTGCCTTCGACGATTAGGGTTAAATTATCGACGACCGTAGCTACGGGATCGCCGGCACGGACGTAATCGCCGATTTCAACCGAGCGGTCCTGGAGTTGACCCGCAAAAGGCGCTCGTATCGACATGTTTTCTATATCGATTTCGGCTCGCTTGAGTTCCGTTCGCGCCCGCTCCAAGCTCGCGGCTGTCGCGGCCAGGGCTGACTCTGATACGTAGCTGCCGCTCTCGAACAGTTTGCGTTGCCCCGCATACTCGGTTTCGAATTGCTTCACCGCGGCGCGGGCTTCGGATAACCGAGCGGAACGGTCCCGTTCATCCAAGCCCACGAGCACTTCACCGCTTTTGACCCGCGCGCCGCGCGCGACCGGCAGGGTGGTGACCCGGCCGTCGGTTTCCGCGGATAACGCTGCGGTTCTTGCGGGCGCTGTGCGACCATAGACCTCGACATAGCGGGTAATCAGCTGTGCCTGTTGGGTTCGCACTTGGACCTTAGGCGCCGACAAGTCAGCCTGCGCAGCCGTTGTCGGCGGCGGGCTCATTGCCTGTTGAAGGGGTCCGGAAGCCATCCAGGCGACGACGACGCCGGCAATGATCAAGGCCAGGATCCATGGACGTTTCGCCAACTTTTGCCCGAACTGTTGAGTTGTGTTCATTTCGCGGGTTCCTTGCGCACTACGACGCTTGACGCTGAGCCGACGTTTCCTTCGTCAGCAAGTGGCGGTACTGCTGCATATAGTCCAATGCGGCTCGGGTAATGGTTTGCCCAAATCCCGCGACGAATTCGACCCCCGAATCGGGATGCTTGGCCAGTGTGTCGGACATGGCCTCTAATTCTTTGAGGATCTGTTGAAGCTCTTCCGCGCGCTCGTCTATTAGCTTGTTGAGCCGATCGGGGGGAATAAACTCGGCGAAAAAAATCATCGCCAGGAATTCGGAGCGCATCTTGTGCGCGGGCTGATGGCTGGCCAGTGCTTCTGTGAAGTAATCGCGCCCTTTGTCCGTGATTCGGTAAACCTTGCGGTCAGGCCGGCCATCCTGAGAGATCTCCTCACAGGTCACCAGATCCGTGTCGGCCAGGTATGCCAGAGCCGGATAGATAGATCCATAACCCGCTGAATAGAATGACTTAAAGCAGGTTTCGAAGCGTTTCTTGAGGTCGTAGCCGGAGGCAGCGCCCTGCGTGAGCAACCCCAGACAGAGTGTCTTGACGTCCATAAATATCTCAAATTGATATATAACGGGGCGATGGAGTATATCAGCCCGATAGGTTTGCGCAAGGGCGCAATTGGCCTCGATTGCGTTAAGCCTAGTCCAGCTATCAATCCGAGCCCTATCCTAGCGGTAACAGCCTGTATCAATTTGTAACTCGGTCGTGGCCAGCATGGCACAATTACCTATGGCTACAATCGAATCCAGAATTTCATGAGCACGACCCAGACATGGCCGGAAGAACGTGCGCCCCGTGACCAGTTCGGGCGGGGGTTGGGGGATTTGCGGATTTCGGTCATCGACCGCTGCAATTTCCGCTGCCCTTATTGCATGCCCGAGGAGGTGTACGGGGCCGACCATGCGTTCTTGAACCGGAAAGCCTGGTTAACGCCGGGTGAAATCCGGCGCCTAGCGCATTTGTTTGTTCAGCTAGGTGTCGACAAGATCCGAATTACGGGAGGCGAACCACTACTGCGCAAAGACATCGGCCGAATTCTCGCTCATCTCAAGGACCTGCCGGGATTGCGGGATCTTGCGCTGACGACAAACGGCACCCGCCTCGCCAGTCAGGCGAAGGCATTGCGCGATGCTGGGTTGTCGCGAGTGACGGTGAGTCTCGATAGTCTCGATCCGGCTGTTTTCGCGGCTATGAGCGGCGGGCGGGGCCGTGTCGAAGAGGTCTTGGAAGGCATCGATGCCGCCACGGCCGTGGGGCTTGCGCCGATTAAGATCAATGTCGTCGTTCAACGCGGCCGTAACGATCACACGGTACTGCCGTTGTTGGAACACTTTCGCGGCAGCGGCCATATTGTCCGTTTCATCGAGTTCATGGACGTCGGCACCCTGAACCGCTGGCAACTCGATCAAGTCGTGTCGTCCCGCGATCTGAGGGACCAAATTCATGCCCGCTGGCCGCTGAGCCCGCTAGACAAGAATTACCGGGGCGAGGTTGCCACCCGCTATGGTTTCGATGATGGGCAGGGCGAAGTGGGGTTCATCTCGTCCGTTAGCGAGCCGTTTTGTGGTGACTGTCACCGAGCCCGTTTGGCCGCCGACGGTACCTTGTATACCTGTCTGTTCAGCGATACTGGCGTAAGTTTGCGGGATCCAATCCGGGCGGGTGCGAGTGATGCCGAGCTGATTGGTTTGATTCAACGGACTTGGCGCGGGCGCACGGATCGCTATAGCGAATTGCGGCGCGGCGACACCGTGGAGCGGCCGCTGCGGCGCGTAGAAATGTATCGGATGGGCGGATGAGGCTGTCGCACGTGGATGCTCAGGATCACCCCACGATGGTCGACGTGGGAGACAAGCGCGTCACCCAGCGACATGCAGTTGCGAGAGCGGTCGTGCAATTCCCTACCGCCCTTCGCGAACAACTCACTCGGGACGGAGAACTCCGGACGAAGAAAGGCCCCGTGCTGGATACGGCGATTATCGCGGGTGTCATGGCGGCCAAGAAGACTCATGAACTCATTCCCTTCTGTCACCAACTACCATTGGAGAATTGTAAATTCGAATTCGACTGGCCGGCCGAAACCACGCTCGAGATTCGCTGTAGCGTGCGGGCGACGCACAAGACCGGCGTGGAAATGGAGGCTTTGACCGGTGCTAGCGTTGCGGCCCTCGCCGTATATGACATGTGCAAGGCTTTGAGTCATGAAATCGAGATTACTGATATTTGTTTGCTGGCCAAGTCCGGGGGCAAGGTAGAGTTTTCTCGCGGGCCTGCATAGTGGCGGTGATTACGGTGCGATATTTCGCCGCCTTTCGCGAGCAGGCCGGCTGTGATCAGGAGACGCTAACGACGGCCCATGCCACCGCGGGCGATTTGTTTGCGGAGCTCGCCGAACGGCATGGTTTTGTCGATCCGACCTCGCGCTGTAAGGTGGCCATCAATGACGAACTAACGACCTGGGACGCATCGTTGCAGGATGGTGATCAGGTATTGTTCTTCCCGCCGGTGGCGGGGGGCTGATGGTCTCACGTTTCGAAATTGTGGCCGAGCCAATCGATCCGCGTCGGTTAAAGGCCGAGTTGGAGCACCAGAGCGCCGGCGCCAGCGTTTGCTTCGAGGGCTGGGTTAGGGACCACAACGACGGGCGGCGGGTGATTTCTCTGGACTATGAGGCGTATGCCCCGGTCGCCGACAAGGAAGGTCAGCGGATTCTAGAGGAGGCGATGCAGCGGTTTGGGCTCTGTGCAGCTCGCTGCCAGCACCGGGCCGGCGCACTGCAGTTGGGTGATTGCGCCGTGTGGGTAGGCGTTTGTAGTGCCCATCGAGGCGCCGCCTTCGATGCCTGCCGCTACATTATTGACGAAGTTAAATCTCGCGTGCCCATTTGGAAAAAGGAACACTACGGGGAAGGTGATTCCGGTTGGATCAACTGCGTGACCGGCCAGGCTTCTTAAGCACCTCTAGCTCCGCTGGGGTATCCACGTCGAATGCGGCGTTGGGCATGGGCATCTTAGTGATGCGTTGGGCCCTTGCGTTGAGCCAGCCTCCTGCACCGCGATCGCCTGCCAGCGTTGACAGCTTCGCCCAATACCGTGCCGGAATGATGGCCGGGACACCGAGCCGATTGCTGTAATAGGCTGCCGCCGGCCGCTGCGGGCGTCCCCGCCAGGCACGCACGAGCCGGCGTAAATCCGCGGCGCTGATGAATGCTTGATCACACAGTAATATCAATGCGGCGTCGGCCTCACGGGGGAGGGCCGCCAAGCCGAGCAACAGCGATGCCGCCATACCCCCTTGCCAATTGCGGTTGTAAACGCTGTTGGCCGAGCGCCCCGGCCAATTGAGCATTCGTCGCAGCCGTTGTTGGTGGGCGCCGAGTACGACGGTGACTCGGCCGGGCGTCGTTCCGCAAGCCAATGTGAGTGTGTTGAAGAGGAGCGTGTTGCCTCGCCGCCTGAGTAGCTGCTTGGGCTGCCCCAGGCGCTCGGATCCCCCCGCGGCCAGCACCAGCGTGTGCAGCCTTGCCCGTTGGAGGCTCAACGGGACGGGAGATCGAAGCCTAGTGTCACGCCCAAACGAGCCTTGATATTGCGTTTTTGTAGATCTTCACCTTCAGCTTCGTCGTTAGCCAACTGGTCGAGGTCTCGATTGGTTTCGTTGCGCAGAATGACGATCATATCGACCGGATCGTGGGCGGCGAATGGGAATTCGTGCCACGTGCCGACGCGCATCATGAAGCCGAGGTGACCTGGAAACTGCACGGCTACTGCAGCGTCAATATCCGGCACCGCTTTGTCGTTCGGTGGGGCAAGAACCACGACGTAGGGGTTGCCCCCCAGCGGCACGAAAACCTGGGTGTGCTTGAAATGGCGCTCCATCCAAATGACCTCGTTGTTGCGAGGCCGGACCCGTGCGACGGACAGTGTCGTGTCGTCGTCCGACGAGAATGGGCCGGGTTGGCAAAGCTGAACGGCACCCTCGTAGAAGGCCGTGTCGCTTAAAACGGTATCGTCGCCGATACCCACAGGCCAACCGTAAGGCTCGAGGTCGATATCCTCGGCCGACTGCAGGGGTAGGGGTTGATATTTCATGGCTTCACCAGGGGATGACATCGCCATTGTAACGGATCAACCGGGGCGATTGGTCGGCGTTTAGTTCTTCGATCCGCTGCCGCAGTCCCGCGATGCTCTGCCTCGGCGTTACGCTTGCCCCCTCGCCGCCCATGCGCGTCTTGACCCAGCCCGGGCAGAACAGGCCGACCGCAATGCCCTGGCCGCGGAGTTCGTTGGCGAGCGTTGCCATGGCCATGTTCACCGCAGATTTGCTCGTGCGGTACGCATAGATACCGGTTTCTGTTTCCGCAATGGAGCTCACAGCTGATGAAATCGTGACGATTTTTTTGTGTTCGCTTGCGGCGACCAGAGCCGCGAAGGCCTCGGCCATCTTCAATGGCGCCATAAGGTTGGTCCGCAACACCTCGGCCCAAACATCGTAGTCCATATGTCCGAACGATTGGCGCCAATCGTTCTCCGCCTGCACCTTGGGGCCGAAGATACCCGCATTGTTGATGAGGATGTCGATTGGCCCATGGTCCCAAGCCTTCACCAACGCGTCGATGGCTTCGAAGTTGGCCACATCGAGGGGTTGTATGGTTACTTCGTGGACCTGGGCGAGTGCGGTCAGTTCGGCGGCGTCGTCAGGATTCCGGCAGCAAGCGATGACGCGTTGATTGTCGCTCGCATATTGTCGCACTAACTCAAGGCCGATGCCGCGATTGGCGCCTGTGACGAGGAGGGTGCTCATGGCTTAACACTACGCCTCTGAGCTATCGCTTCCAAGTGAGTTGGGCGTCTCGGTTGCGCCTCCAAACCAGCGGCGGGAGCGTTTGGGTGCACGCCGTGCTATGAAGTGCATGATTTGCGGCGGTTCGGCACCAATGTGAAAAGCTGCTGCGACGCGGCTGAATTCCCGATCCTCCATGGTTTGGCGTTCGTGTTGGCGCAAATGGTCCAACCATGATTCTTCCAAGAATGTCTCGAGGAACACCTCGGGGGCCTCAGCGTCCTGGTAGAGTCCCCAAGCGACGGCGCCATTGCGTAATCTCATGCGGCGCACGTCGCGCATCGCAGCGGTAAACTCCGCCGCCTGGCTAGGCGCTATCTCGTAGCGAATACTCACCTTGACTGGGCCCTGACCCTGGTCGACGGGCAA
>JAHEKG010000351.1 GCA_024638475.1 Rhodospirillales bacterium
ATATAGATCTTGGTGTTTAAGATCGGTGTGTACATCGCTCAATTATAAAACACACAATTCCTCCCCTCCAATATCACCAAACCTAAACCGCCCGATCAAAAATATGCCGATTGAGGCATACCACCGGCGTTGGCATTGGCACTTGTCAAATCCCGGGATGGCCGCATAGGGTGTGATATATCATGAATTAATTGCGGATAGAAAATAGAAAAAAGGGAGTACCTGTGGTAGAAATCAAGATGCTAATCAACGATTTCGCCAAGGAGGTGCTCCCTGAGCAACAGAATACGTCAACCGGCAGAAAAAGTCGAATCGGTCCTGACGGCGCTGAGTCAGATCAATATAGAAGAAGCGGCGCGTGTTGCGAACGTCCCCGCCAGTACGCTGCGCTACGATCTGAGTAAAGTGAAGCAAGGGCTGCCAGACCTGCTATCGAATGCGAAGCCAGGGCCGAAAGCCCAAGTGGATCAGGGTGCAGAATCGAAGCCAACACCCGCGCGCAAGGTGTGTCCAAAGTGTGGTGGTCAGTTGCACAAGAACGGAACCTACTGGATCCTGAACTGGGTATCGATGTTGTTGATGGGTTGGTTGGGTGTGCAAAGGGTCAAGATTCAGCGCTGGCGGTGTAAAGCGTGTGGCCGCGAAGTTGCCGATGAAGAGCGCACACGCCAAGCCGCCGCCCGCCAAGCCTGGTGGCAAATCGTGAATCGGCTGATTGCCTTGAGTCGCTTCAAACTGGGCTTGAGCGAACGGAAAACCCAGATGCTGATTGGATTCACGTATGGCAAGGCGGTATCGCAGCGTCATATCGGGCGACTTACGCGGCGCATCGGCCAACGTGCCGAACGCGTTTTGGACCGCCTCAACCATTGTCGTCAAGGTGCCGCCCACTTTCTGCTCTACGACGAAACGTTCCCCAAATTGGGTGAACGAGCCTATCGATTGGGTGTCGCAATCTGCGAGCATGGCTTGATTCGAAGTGTCTGTTGCCTGACCGAACGGGCGAAAGATATTCCGGCGCAACTGCGCGCGACAGTCGTGGGCCACTTTCAACCAACCTACTTCTTGACCGATCTGGACGTCGCCTACAATTTATATATGCGTAGAGCCGATTTGGACTTGGTGCATCTACGCGATGTCGTGCATCTGATCCGGCAGATCACGCGTTTATTCGACGAGGCGGTGCGTGAGGTCACAATGGATTATCCCAAGGGCTTGCCGTTGAAGCAGCGACAGCAGCAGCGCAAACTCAAGCAGCGACTACTCCGCAAACAATTGCAGCCGCTCTTACATATGGTCTTTCAGGCCTTTGCGCCTGGTCAGGAGGGACTTTGCACCCTAAAGTTGGAAGGCATTGTTGCCATGCTCCAAGACCCCGCCATCGTTATCCAAACCGCGACCGTAAAACGCTTGACCAAGCGCGTACAGCGCTTCTTGAAAAAACATGGCGACTCGATTGACCGCTTGCTTCAACTCGCCGTCGAGCACGATGCGCCAAAGACGACCAATGCCTTGGAGAGCAAGAACAGCATTTTCAAACCCTTCAGCCGTATTGCTAAATTCTTCCCTCTCCCCGCCGCTTGCCAGTCCTTTTTTGCGGCCATTGCGCTCATGGAAAATTTTGACATCAAATCCCGAGGCATTCATCGCGGGACCTCCGCCATGGGCCGGGCACAGATTAATCTCGCGGACGTGGGCGGTGCTGATTTTTTCGCTGCCGTTGGCCTCCCTCCCCCGCAAATATCTCTGGCTTATTTCACGGATTAGGCGGCCATCCCAAATAGTAGCGCATGGATTCTGCTGCACGCGCCCACCCATTTACAGCATTGCTTAGTCTCCACTTTGTCCATTTGTGGTCAAGGTAGTAGAAAAAAGTTAGGAAGTAGTGTAAGCTAGGAGCAGGTCCAAAAGGCGAGCGGAACGGGAGCAACCAATGCTTATACTACCCAGCGAAGTCGAACAGATATTAGCCCCATTTGCGGTTGCCTTCAGTCATCGCATCTGGGATAACGTGCACCTCTTGATAATCGGTGCGATCTTGACACCGGGCAAACGCACGGTGACGGCGATCTTGCGAACCATGGGCCACCAGGCGGATAAGCAGTACCAAAACTACCACCGCGTGCTGAATCGAGCCAAGTGGTCAGGATTGGAAGTGAGCCAAATCCTCTTTGGGTTGTTGGTGAGCGCATTTTGTGTCGCAGGCGTGCCGTTGATAATCGGCACGGATGAAACCATCGAACGGCGCAAAGGCGAGCAGATCAAAGCCAAGGGCGTCTTTCGAGACCCGGTGCGTTCAAGCAAGAAATACGTGGTCCATTGTTTTGGTCTACGTTGGATCAGCATGATGTTAGTGGTGCCCGTACCGTGGAGCAGTCGGGTATGGGCATTGCCCTTTTTGACGGTGCTGGCCCCGAGTGCCAAGAGCCATGAGGCGAATGGCAAGCGCCACAAAACGAGTATCGATTGGATTGCCCAAATGATTGCGGTGGTCGGACGCTGGCATCCCACCGGATTGCTCGTGCTCGTGGTCGATGGCGGCTTAGCAGCCGTCAAGTTAGGACTCCATTGCCGACATCTGCCGAATCCCGTGGCCTACATTTCGCGCTTGCGTTTGGATGCCCGTCTCTTTGACTGGCCCGGACCGCAGCCCAAAGGCAAGCGGGGCGTAAAGCCCAAGAAGGGGCATCGTCAACCTTCGCTCAAGGAACAACTGCACTCACCACTCACCCCATGGCATCGCATTACCATCCGATGGTACGGTGGCACCCTCAAGGCCATTGATATTGTGACCGGCACCAGCCTTTGGTATACGCCTGGCTTTGACCCCCTACCCATTCGTTGGGTCCTGGTTCGAGACCCGAAGG
>JAHEKG010000352.1 GCA_024638475.1 Rhodospirillales bacterium
GATTCCATTATCCGGTTCCTTTTCGTTCTCTAGTAGCGGTCGGGTGCGGCAGCCGCATTGCCCGGACTCAAACGCCCATCCGACGTTCAGCCTACGCCGGGCGGGCCCCATGCTACGGATGCTGCGCCGGAGGCTCAACTACGGCACCTAGACATGTCCGATAAATTTTCGACCCAGATGACAACCGTTGCGTTACTTTCTAAAAGTTGGATAATCCGCAAGCTTTCATCGGCTTCATCTACTGGTTTAGGGGGGGACGCCCATGGCGATCATCTCTTCCACTGAACTGGGGATGGACTTGCAGGCCCGCTCGGTCGAGAGTCTTCCCAGTAAACAAGGATCCGCCCCATTGGCGACGGAACGAAAAGGTTATTTCGTGCGTAGGGATGGCATCGATTTCGCCGGAACGCATTTGATTGTTGACCTGCGCGGCGCCAGCCGACTGGACGAGATCGCGCATATCGAGACCACCTTGCGCAAGGCGACGGAAGCCGCGGGGGCGACGTTACTACACCTGCATCTGCACCACTTCACTCCCAACGGTGGGGTTTCTGGAGTTGCCGTGCTGGCGGAGTCGCATATCAGTATCCACACCTGGCCCGAGCGGGAATACGCCGCACTGGATGTATTCATGTGCGGCGACACCCGGCCTCGCGGAACGCTCGAGGTGTTCAAAAAGGCGTTTGCGCCTCGGTCGGTGGAGGTATTCGAACATCTGCGTGGACGCAGCGGCCAAGCAATGCCGGATCAGCTAGAAGCTTAGTCCGAGTCCCTCGGCACCCACCGACACCAGTCCCGCCGGCTATCGCCAACGGCAAGAAAACTCGGATTCTCGAGGGCGGGCGTTTCGTTGTAGCGCAACGGCCGTCCGCTGGTGTCGATAATCCGGCCGCCGGCTTGTTCAACAATACATTGGGCGGCGGCGGTATCCCATTCGGAAGTACGGCTGAAGCCAGGGTATACGTGCGCCCGGCCTTCCGCCACGCGGCAGGATTTCAACGCGCTGCCTAGACGCTCCACCTCCACGTCGCCCAACGCCTGGATAAAGTCTCGCGTTTTAGCATTGCGCCGCGAACGGCTGGTTGCGACCCGCACCGGACCGGAAGTATGCGCTGCGGTAAATATTCTTTCGACGTCCCCGTTAGCGTCCCGCCGAAATGCTCCGCAGCCTTTTCTGGCGAAGTAACAACTTCGCTCCACCGGCAAATACACGACTCCAACCACGGGCTGCGTTCGTTCAATCAGCGCAATGTTGATGACGAATTCGCCACTCCGCTTGACGAAACCGTGGGTGCCGTCGAGGGGATCCACCAGCCAGTGCTGCTGCCAATGCTTGCGCTGTTCGAAAGCCGGGCATTCGTTTTCCTCCGAAACCACGGGGGTTGAGGGCGTCAGGGCTTCAAGCTGAGCAACAATGTGCTCGCTCGATGCCAGGTCGGCCAGGGTGACCGGTGAGTGATCGGCTTTATGCTGTACGCTGAAATCAGTCGCGTAGATGTCCATGATGATGTCAGCGGCATCCTCGACAATAGCAATGAGCGCTTCGAGCAAATTGTCATTTGGTCGAGTGACGGGGCTGTTCATGCGCTCGTCATCGGGTTCCTGTCGGGCCCTTGCTCTGGCGCATTCACAGGCGTTAACTTGAACCAATGGCGCCATGGAACGAAATTGACACGCTGCTGCTGGACCTGGACGGCACGCTGCTGGATCTCCACTTCGATACCTACTTCTGGTTAGACCATCTGCCACGCCGGTTTGCCGAACAACACCGCCTGCCGCTGCAATTAGCAAAGGCTGAGGTGAAAGCCCGACTGGCGCGGGAGGCCGGCACGCTGCGATGGTACTGCATTGAACACTGGAGCCGTGAGTTCGAAATCGACGTGCTGGCGCTCAAACACGAGGTTGCACATTTGATTGCGGTTCACCAAGGTGCCGAAAAATTTCTTCAGGCGGCAAAACGCGCCAACAAGCACATAGTGCTGGTAACCAATGCCCACGCCCAGAGTCTGGCGCTGAAAATGCAGCGCACGGGCCTAGGCAAGTATTTCGACGACTCCGTATGCTCCCACGCCCTAGGGGCCGCGAAAGAACAGATCGATTTCTGGGACAAGCTGCACCGGCGTTTGGCTTTTGACCAGGAGCGCACGCTGTGCGTCGACGACAATCTGGCGGTGCTGCAGGCGGCAAAAGACTTCGGCATCCGCCACCTGCTTGCCGTCCGCCGACCGGACAGCCAGGCACCGGCGCGAGATATCGAAGGGTTTGCGTGCACCGACGGCGTGGTTGATTTGATATACGGCAGGACGAGCTTGGATTATAGGCCTGAAGAGCCACGCTCGAACACCAGGTCGCGAATGCTGTAACCGAGCTTTAAGCCCCGGCCCTCAAACTTCGTACTCGGGCGGGACGCCGGGCGGGGAGCGAATTTGCCACGGCCAGCAAGGTTTACGAAGCCGCCATGCGCCTCGACCACGGCCAGCATTTCTTCGGCGTAGGGTGCCCAATCGGTCGCCAGTTCGAGACGGCCGCCTGGCTTCAGTCTGGCAGCCACGAGTTCTATGAAGGCGGGCTGGATCAGCCGCCGTTTGTGGTGGCGCTTCTTGGGCCAGGGATCGGGGAAGAAGACCAGCAGGGCGTCGATGCTCTGGCTCGCGAGCCCTCCGAGCACCGCCACCGCATCGGATCGAATCAGGCGGATATTGATAAGCGATCGCGCTTCGATGGCGCGCAGCGTGCGGCCGATTCCCGGTGGATAAACTTCGATTCCCAGGTAGTCCCGCTCGGGGTGCCGAGCCGCCATCTCGAGCAGCGCGTCTCCCATCCCGAAACCGACCTCGACACATACGGGGGCCCGGCGGCCGA
>JAHEKG010000092.1:0-4992 GCA_024638475.1 Rhodospirillales bacterium
CAGGTCCCTCAATATCTCAATGCTATCCGCCGATGGCGGCGGCGGTACGGCTTTTAAAAACGCCACAATGTCGGCGATTTCGTTGTCGGAGAGCACCTCTTTCGGGTACGCCGGCATCCGGCCCGGAGTGGAGCGGATGAAAATGGCGATCACCTGGGGCGGCAGCGTATCGGGCGTGAGCGCGGGACCCGCATCGTTGCCGTGCCCGTCGCTGCCGTGGCATTGATAACAGCCCACGCGCATATACGTTTGCTGGCCGCGTTCCGCCGCCGTCTGTGCCGCCTGCGCCGCACCCGCCAGCAGAGTGACCAGCGCCATCGCGGCTGGCAAGATTTTCGCTGTCATCGTGGCTTCTCCTCAGCGCATCTGGGTGACGACGTCGACCAAGGCGGGATACCCGGACTTGACCACCCGCACCGCTTCGGCCAGCGCCGCTGCCAACTCACCGGGGTCTTCGATGGGCCCGGCGGACCACACCCCCATGCCGTCGGCCAACTTGGCGTAGTCGATGTTGGGATCTTGAATCACGGTGCCGACATTGGCCATGTCGACGCCGCGCTTGCGGTGGTTGGCCGTGCCCTGCACCAACATGGTCTCTTGCGCGTAGGCGCGGTTGTTATGCATCACGGTCAGCAACGGGATGCGATGGTGGGCGGCGGTCCACAGGGCACCGTTGGCGTACATGAAATCGCCGTCGCACTGAATATTCACGGAGAAACGCCCCAGCGCCTTGTTGGCCAGCGCCGCGCCCACGGCGGCCGGCAGACCGTAACCGACTCCGCCACCGGCGCCCACGCCGAGATACCGATAGTGTTCGTCGAAGTTCCACAGCCGGTGCGGCCATTGACTCACGAAACGCTCCGAGGCGCCCACGGACACGAGCGCCCAATCTTCATCCTTGATCTGGGCGTAGAGTTCCATGCACATGCGGCTGGTACTGACCGGGCTCGAGTTCCAACCGTTGGCGGCCAAGCGGCGGGATTCCTCGAAGGAGTCGGCATGCATTTTCTTGAACCGCTCGGCCTTCGCCGCCACCGCGCGTTTGCGACTGCCGCTAAGCGCCTGCCTCACCTCGTCGATCAGCACCGGCAGACTAGCCTCGCCGTCACCCGAAACCGAAATATCGACGGGCGCATAACGTTGGAAGTCCTGATAGTTGGACTTCAAGTAAAGATCGTTGACGCTGATCGTGATCAGTTTGGCGCCGGCCTTGGTGCGGGGCGTGAATGTCTTGGTGGCCCGATTCACTCGATTCACCTGGCCCCAGAAGTCGGTCACTTCCAACCCGAGGATCACGTCCGCGGCGGGAATCAACTGCCCGCCCTGGCGCGTCTGATTGAGGTAATGGGCCGTGGGCATGTTTTGCCGGCTGGCTAGATCGATCACCGGCGCGTTGAGCAGTTCCGCCAACTCCACCAGCAAGCGCATCCCGTTGGGCGTGCGCGCCACTCGGTCGACAATAATGAGGGGATCGTCGGCCTGCACCAGCAGCCGCGCCGTCTCACGCAGGGCGCCGCGTTCGCCCTGGGGCGGCTGCGAGGGGGTATAGCGGGGGATCTTGAGGCTGGCCCGGTCTTCGACCGTCATTTCCTGCAGGCTGCTGTCGACGGACAGTGCGATAGGCTCCATCGGCGGCGTCGTCGCGATTTTCCAGCCACGCACCATGGACTCCGCAAATGCCTGCAACGACACGGGCTGGTCGTCCCACTTGGTAAAGTCGCGCACCATGGCCACCGGATCCTGGGCTGAGTGCCGCCAGTCCGTGCCGCCGAACCGATCCACCGCATCGATCGTGTTACCGAGGATGGCGATGAGCGGCACGCGATCGCACCAGGCGTTGTACAAGTTCATTGCCGCGTGCTGCAAGCCGACGGTGCCGTGGCACATGATTGCCGCCGGTTGTAACGCGGCCTTGTAGTAGCCGTTGGCCATCGCCGCCGCGGATTCCTCGTGCATGCAGGTTATGAACTCGGGCATCTTGTTACCGCCGTAGACGGTGATGGATTCGTGTAACCCCAAGAAACTGGAACCAGGGTTAGAAAACACGTACCCGAGGTTGAGGGACTTCATGACATCGATCATGAAATCGGAGCCATAACTTGCCGCGTCCGGCTGCGCGCTTTTTGCGCCTGCCTGCACGTTGGGCGTAGACGCTTCCATCGCGAGCTGCCCGGCACTGGGCGGCGGCATACCCCGCGCCAGCTCGGATCCCGTTGCGGGAGCTGCTGCCGGTCTTGTCTCGGCCTTCGCGACGCCGGGCAGCGTCGTGGCGGCGCCGGCTATGGCGGCGCTGGATAAAAATCGCCGGCGGTCAATGTTGGGCCCGGACTCTGACTCTGCCATGACACCCTCCCTGCAAACACCTGTGAATCTACCACAAATGCATCAGCAGACACGGGAGAGGTTGGTTACCGATTGATGCTATGGATCGCCCGCCCATCCACGGCTAGCGCCGCTTCATGCAACGCCTCGGTGAGCGTCGGATGAGCATGAATCGTATGTTGCAGATCCTCGGCGCTGGCCGAGAACTCCATGGCCACGACGGCCTCGCCGATCAATTCGCCGGCCAGCGGGCCGACGATATGCACGCCTAAGATTTCGTCGTCGTCCTCGGCGGCGATGACCTTCACGAGACCCGCCGCGTGCTCCATGGCCTTGGCCCTGCCGCTGGCGGCAAAGGGGAATGTCCCCGTTTTGTAGGCGCGGCCGCTGGCTTTCACTTCCTCTTCCGTTTGGCCCACCCAGGCAATCTCCGGGTCCGTGTAGATCACACTCGGGATCACCTTGTAGTTGACCTCGGCGCTGGAACCCGCAATGAGGTCGGCCACCATGACGCCCTCTTCGGTGCCTTTATGGGCCAGCATCGGGCCGCGGACGAGATCGCCGATGGCCCAGACGTTGGCGGCAGTGGTGCGGCACTCCTCGTCGACCTTGACGAAGCCCCGTTCATCCAGCTTCACGCCCGTGCCCTCTGCCAGCAAACCGTCGCTGAAGGGGCGGCGACCGACACTGACAATCACCTTGTCGACCACGAGGGGGTGAGATTCGCCGCCGGCCTCATAGGCCAGGGTGACCTCGCCGTCGGCCACGGTCGCCGCGGTCACCCGCGCGCCGAGGCGCACATCCAAACCCTGCTTTTTGAATTGGCGCGCCGCGTCTTTGGCGATCTGCTGGTCGGCAAAGACCAAGAAGTCATCCAGTGCTTCCAACACGACAACCTCAGCGCCCAAACGGTGCCACACGCTGCCCAACTCCATCCCGATCACGCCGCCGCCAATAACGCCGAGGCGCTTGGGCACGGCGTCGAATTCCAGCGCGCCCCAGGAATCCACAATATGCTCACCATCGAACGGGGCGATACCCAGCTCAACCGGCTCGCTGCCGGTGGCGAGCACGACATGTTTTCCGGTCAGGGTTTGCGAGTCACCTTCCGCCGGCGTGTATTCAACTTGATTGCCGGGGAGCAACCGGCCGTGGCCCAACAAGCCCGTGACGCCGTTGGCCTTGAACAATGCTTCAATGCCACCGGTCAACTGTTTGACGATACCCGCCTTGCGGGCCTGCATCTTCGCCAAGTCCAGCTCTAGCTTACCCACCCCGATGCCGTGGCTGGCAAATTCCACGCTGGCGCGGTGATAAAGCTCGGATGACTCCAGCAACGCCTTGGAGGGGATGCAGCCGGCATTCAAACAGGTGCCGCCAAACGCTCGGCTGCCGTCGAAATTCTTCCAGGCGTCGATGCAGGCGACGGATAGCCCGTTCTGGGCCGCGCGGATGGCCGCCGGATAGCCGGCCGGACCGGCGCCGATGACGACGACGTCGTAACTGTCACTCATAGCGTTAATATTCGCCTTCGCAATAGATTAAATTGATAACAACAAGCGGGCCGGGTCTTCCAGCTGTTCGCGCACGGTCACCAAAAACTGCACGGCGTCGCGGCCGTCGATGATCCGATGGTCATAGGTCAGGGCAAGGTACATCATGGGTCTGATTTCAACCTGGCCATCGACCGCCATGGGGCGCTGGTCTATCTTGTGCATCCCGAGGATGCCGCTCTGGGGCGGATTGAGAATAGGCGTCGACATCATCGAACCGAACACACCGCCGTTGGTGATCGTAAAGGTCCCGCCAGTCAACTCGTCCATGGAAATCGTACCCGCTCGAGCACGCTCGCCCAACTCGTTAAGCGTTTTCTCGATGTCGGCAAAACTCAGGCGATCCGCGTCGCGTAGAACAGGCACCAAGAGGCCCCGCTCCGATGACACGGCAATGCCGATATCGAAATAATCGTGGTAGAGGATGTCGTTACCGTCCACCGAGGCGTTGACTGCCGGAAACCGCTGCAATGCTTCGATGGAGGCTTTGATAAAGAAGGACATGAAACCCAACTTAACGCCGTGGGCCGTTTGAAATTGCTCTTTGTAGCGCTTGCGCAAGGCGATGACTTCGGTGAGATCCACTTCGTTAAATGTCGTTAACATCGCCGCCGTGGCTTGCGCTTCCACCAGCCGTTCGGCAATGCGCGCCCGCAACCGCGACATCGGCACTCGCTGCTCGGTGCGCCCGGCACCCGCGACCGGTTCCGCCGGCGTTTCGTAGTCTAGGCCGGTGGACGAGTCACGCTGCTCGCCCATGTGATCGATGACATCGCCCTTCGTCAGCCTGCCATCCTTACCGGTGCCCTTGATCATGCCTGGATCGAGGTCGTGTTCTTCAACCATTCGGCGCACGGCAGGACTCAATTTGTGCGCAGCGCCGTCGGTGTCCTCGCTGTCTTCGTCAACCCTGCTCGGCGCCTCGCGAGGCGCTGTCGTGGAAGACGATGGCTCGGCAGGCTCTGCCGTGGCGGCGGGTTCTGCCGCTGCCGTGGCGGCGGGTTCTGCCGCTGCCGTGGCGGCGGGTTCTGCCGCTGCCGTGGCGGCGGGTTCTGCCGCTGCCGTGGCCGCGGGTTTTGCCGCTGCCGACTCGGGTGTCGCCGCAGCGGCGACCTCG
>JAHEKG010000092.1:5002-6058 GCA_024638475.1 Rhodospirillales bacterium
CCTCGCCCGGCTCCAGCACGGCCAACACCTGGCCACTCGTGACGGTGGTACCGTCGGCAATTCGAATCTCTTTCAACACGCCCGAGTCCGGCGCCGGCACCTCCAGCACCACCTTATCGGTTTCTAAATCCACCAGGTTCTCATCGCGCTTGACCGCATCGCCGGCCTGCTTGTGCCAGCTGACCAACGTGGCGTCTGTGACGGATTCCGGCAGCTGGGGTACTTTGACTTCTATTGCCATGCCTATTTTCCTAGCGGCGCAACCGTATTCGGCGCACCAGAGATTATTGCTTCGGTTCCCTGGAGGTAACACCCAGGGCCGCTTCCACCAACGCTTCTTGTTGAATGACGTGCATGCGATGAATCCCGGAAGCCGGCGCCGCCGCGCCGGGACGGCCGGCGTAAAACAGCCGATCATCGCCGCCTAGCGGCTCTTGCAGGCGGTGCCGGATTTGATACCAAGCGCCCTGGTTCTGTGGCTCCTCCTGGCACCAAACGATATCGCGCACATGCCCGTATTGATCGAGGATGCCAGCATATTCCGCTACCGGAAATGGATACAGCTGCTCCAGACGAATCAATACTACATCTTTGATGTCATGCTCCGTTTGCGCCTGGCGCAAATCGAAATAAACCTTACCGGAACAAAACACAAGCCGGCGAACGTCTTCGACGGCAACTTCCGGGCGCTCGGGTATCAGCAACTGAAAGCGGCCATTGCTGAGCTCTTCCAATGAAGACACAGACATCGGATGCCTAAGCAAGCTCTTAGGCGATAGAACGATGAGCGGTTTGCGCAAGGGGCGGACCATCTGCCGCCTCAACATATGGAACATCTGCGCCGGCGTCGATGGCATGCACACCTGCATGTTGTGTTCGGCACAAAGCTGTAAGAAACGTTCCATGCGGGCCGACGAATGTTCCGGCCCCTGTCCCTCATAGCCGTGTGGTAAGAACAGAGTCAAACCGCTGAGGCGGCCCCACTTGGCCTCGCCGGAGCTAATAAATTGATCGATGACGACCTGGGCACCATTAACGAAATCACCGAACTGGGCT
>JAHEKG010000092.1:6068-11369 GCA_024638475.1 Rhodospirillales bacterium
CAACGAGTCGGTGATGGTAAACGCGCGACTGTGGTGGCTTAAGTGCTCCAGGGGTATGAGCACGTCCCCGCTATCCTGTTCGTGCAGCGCGGCGTGACGGTGAAAAAATGTCCCGCGCCGGCAGTCCTGGCCGGTAATGCGCACCGTGAATCCTTCCATGAGCAGCGTACCGTAAGCGAGTGTCTCGGCGAAGCCCCAATCCAAGGGCAACTCACCCGCCGCCATTTTGCGCCGGTCGTCGACGATTTTCTGCACCCGCGGATGCAGCTTGAAGTCAGCACTAATATCGTTGAGCTTGGTGGCAACCTGCATCAACTCGCGACGCGCAACCGCCGTCGCCGTGCGGTCGGTTAGCGATTCGTTACTGTAGCGGCTCCAGTCAACCGTATGTTTATTGCCAATCATGCCCAGTGCGGCCTCGTTTGGGCTGCGGCCTTCGTCCAAGGTCGTCCGGTAGTCATCCACCAACTTGTCGACCTCGGTTTGTTCTAAAACACCGGCTTTCACGAGTGTATCGGCGTAGAGCTCCCTCACCCCGCGGTGCTTGCGGATCGCTCGGTACATCACCGGCTGGGTAGCCGCGGGTTCGTCTGCCTCGTTGTGCCCGAGGCGGCGGTAGCACACCAAATCGATTACGACGTCTTTGTGGAACGCTTGCCGATAGGCAAGCGCCAAACGAATCGCCCGCACCGCCGCTTCCGGATCGTCGCCGTTGACATGAAAAACCGGCGCCTCGATCATTTTCGCAACATCGGAACAATACGGTGTCGAGCGGGCATCGGCCGGATCGCTCATCGTAAATCCAATTTGGTTGTTAATCACGATGTGGACGGTACCGCCGGTATAAAAACCGTTGGCCTGAGACAATTGGAACGTCTCCGTGACGACACCCTGCCCGGCAATTGCGGCGTCGCCGTGAATCAGCACCGGCAGTACGCGTTCTCCTTTGACATCGTTCCAGCGTTCCTGGCGGGCGCGCACCGATCCCTCGACAACGGGATTGACGATTTCCAGGTGCGACGGATTGAAGGCCAGCGCAACGTGAACATTGCCGGTAGGCGTCAACAAATCCGAAGAGAAGCCCATGTGATATTTAACGTCACCGGAACCCTTCAGCCCGGCCAAGTTATATTTGCCTTCGAATTCGGAAAACAGCTCTTCCGGCGATTTACCCAATACGTTGATCAGCACATTGAGGCGCCCACGATGCGCCATCCCAATCACGATCTCCTCGACGCCCCGCCGCCCCGACCTTTGAATCAGATCGTCGAGAATGGGGATCAGTGTTTCGCCGCCTTCCAGGGAGAACCGCTTTTGACCCACGTATTTGGTATTCAAATAGCGTTCAATACCTTCCGCCCGGGTCAATCCGCCCACGATGGCGCGCCGGTCCTCGCTGGTTAGGCTGTCTTGGGCCATGAGCCTTTCGAAACGTTCGCGCAGCCATAAACGCTCACGCGCTCTGGAAATATGAGCGAATTCCGCGCCGATGGTGCCGCAATAAATTCGCTTCAAGAGCGCCAAAATATCGCGCAGCGTCATACGCCGGTGGCCGGTACCGGCAAAGCCGCCGGTAAAGAATTCCTGGTCGAGGTCCGAGGGGCCCAGGCCCAGGTAATCGAGTTTGAGCACCGCCGGGGTGTGGCGGACCTGCAAGCCGAGTGGATCCAGGGTCGCAAGCTGATGGCCGCGCAGGCTATAGACCTGAATCAGCCGCGAAACCGCCGCCTGTTTTTCACTGGCAGGGGCCGCCATGGTCTTGGCGCCAGTGCCCCGTGGCGTGGCCCCGTTGGTACGGACCCGCTGCTGCAGCGCCTGGATGATCGGGCCGTGCGGGATTTCATCGCGCTGAGCCCCAAGGGTACGGAAATAGCGCTGCCAACCGCCGGGGACCGAACTCGGCTCCTCCAGAAACCGCTCGTATAGCGCCTCGATGTAGGCAGCATTGCTACCGTACAGTGGCGTGGATTGATGCAGCGCTTTAATTGATTTGGTCATGGCAGCCCGACCGCGACCCCGCGTCGCGAACCTAGTCGGTTGATTTGATGGGTGCTTTAGCGAAATGCCGCAAGGAACCGAGAAACGGCCGGTAGTGTAGCGAAACGTACCTTAAAGTAAAACGGAATACACCCTGCATCCGAGGCTAAAGGGCCTGGTCGATGAGCAGCAACTCATAAACCACCAGCGCGCTGTAGGCTGCCACGAAGCCGTGCATGATCTTGGCGACCGAGGTCGCGTTGAAAATACGCGCCCGCGCCGTGGCGACCAAGACAATGACCCCTAAGCCTGTGAGGACCATTTTCACGACGGTAAACAACAACAAATTTCGCTCGAGCATCCATGCCATCACCGGATTGAGCTCTACGCCCCCGAGCAACAGGATATTAAGGGTCAAAAACGCGTCCGCGGTGCTCAGCAATAGGATGAGGATCGCGGCGAGCAGCAGTTGTGGTTCGTGCCAGTCCACCAGGGCATGCCGGTCGCCGCTGCGCCGCCCGGCTCGGCGCCGAGGCCTGAACCCGCCAACGACGAAGCCGCGCAGGCTCATGCGGCGTCGATCTGCGGTGCGCCGTTCTTGTGGCACACTAGGGCCATCCTGAAGGGCCATCCGTAGCGCTTGCCGTCCCTTGGGCATCTAGATCAGCATCCTTAACTAAGCGTCCTGAAAAAACAATGCAAGAACCGCGCCTAGCTATAACTATCAATCACTTATAATGTTTTTGGCACCAAGTCGTAAAGTAATCCGACAGCGAGGAACCGTTTGAACGCCAGCCAGCCCGCTCCCTCCCCCAACGCCAAAGTCGTCATCACCGACCTCACCATCCGGTTCCCGGGTAAGGCCATTCCCGCGGTGGATCAGGTCTCGCTGACGGTACCCGGCGGGGCCCGCGTTGGCGTGGTTGGGGAATCCGGGGCGGGGAAGACGCTGCTCAGCCTCGCCATCATGGGCCTTACGCCGCCCAGCGCCCAACTCGAAGCCAGCCGGCTAACGGTGGGCGATACGGACTTGCTCGCGCTCACGCCAGCCGAGGCCCAGCGGATTCGCGGGGCCCTACTTGGCATGGTATTTCAGAACCCCAGCACCGCCTTCAATCCCGTCCGCTCGGTCGGGTTTCAAATCACCCGTACCCTGCGCCGCCACCAGTCCTTGACCGCAGGGGAGGCCCACCAGCGAGCGATCGAAGCGCTGGCGGCCGTGGGCCTACCGGCCCCGGAGGAACGTTTTCACGCCTATCCCCACCAGCTTTCCGGCGGCCAACTGCAGCGCGCGATGATCGCGATGAGCCTGATCAACGATCCATCCCTGCTTATCGCCGACGAGCCCACCACTGCGCTGGACGCTACGATCCAAGCACAAATCCTCGATCTGCTGGACAGTCGCCTGGAAAACAGAAGCCTCGTGTTGATTACTCACGATCTGGCGGTCGCCGCACAGCTATGTGACGAGGTACTGGTATTGAAAAACGGGCGGATGGTGGAACAGGGCCCCATGCGCGAGGTGCTCAAACATCCCCAGGACCCCTACACCCAGGCGTTGGTGGAAGCGACCCCGCAACTGAGCGATCGCCGTCGCGCGGCGACCCCGGCCCCGAAGATCCAGCCGCTGCTGGAAACACGCGATTTGTGCGTCGAATTCGCCTCCCGGGCCGGCAGCGTGAAGGCGCTCCGGGGCGTCGACCTGGAGTTCGGCCGGGAAGAAACCGTGGCCGTTGTTGGCGAATCCGGCTCGGGGAAATCGACGTTGGCGCTGGCGCTGATGGGTGTGCTGCCGCCCGCGGCCGGCCAAGTCCTGTTTCGGGGCGAGCCGCTTACCAAGGCCAACCTCAACAGTCTGCGCAGCCAGGTGCAGATGATCCTGCAGGATCCTTACAGCACGCTGGACCCGCGCTGGCGCGTCGACCGTATTATCGCCGAGCCCCTGCAAGCCTACGAGATAGGCGATGCCGGTAGTCGTGCCAAACGCGTCGAAGCGCTGCTGGCCGCCGTCGATTTACCCCCCGACTTCGGCAGCCGCAAACCCCATCAGCTGTCCGGCGGCCAGCGGCAACGCGTCGCGATCGCGCGGGCCTTGGCGCTGGAACCCGATCTGTTGGTGGCCGACGAACCGGTATCGGCCTTGGATATGTCCGTCCAGGCGCAGATCGTCGCCCTCCTCAAAGCCATTCAAGAGCGCCAAGGCGTCGGCCTGATGATCATTTCTCACGACTTGCCCTTGGTGCGTCAAATCGCCGATCGCGTCGTCGTCTTTTACCTCGGTCGCGTCGTCGAAATGGGCCCGACCGCCGAAGTCATCGAGCAGCCTCTCCATCCTTATACCGACGCGCTGAGAGCCGCGGTCCCGGCGATGGGTGAACGCCGCGCCGGTGAGAAACTGCGTGTCAAAGGCGATCCGCCTTCGCCGATCAACCCGCCCTCCGGCTGCGCGTTCCATCCCCGCTGCCCGAAGGCGCAACCCCGATGCGGCGCCGAAACCCCGCTACTCGAGACCGTCAACCAACGAACGGTGAGTTGTTTTTATCCTTTGAATACAAGCTAGTTATATGATTTTTCTCGACCAGGAATTAGTTTGATGCCTCGCCCGCCGAATCCACCCGGGAATCGCCCTTTGAGCCTGCCGGCCATCGGGTATGATGACGCGCCTTGTCCACTAGCCTACGAAAGCCCGCAACCATGAGTGCAACCGAATTCGACATCAAAGCCATCGACGCGGTAGTCAACATTTGGACCGACGACGCCCTCGCGGTGCGGCCGGATTCGCTCCGCAGCTTCTACGTCGACAAGATCGGCACCGACGAGCAGACCTACAAGGGCATCAGCCTCGATGAAATGCTTGGCCGGATGGACGCCGCCAACATAGAACGGGCCTTCCTCGTCGCTGTGAAATGCGGCCAACAAGGCCTGCCCTCCCGTTGGCACGTGCCCTACGACATCGTCGTCGACGCCGTGAAGCGGCATCCTGATCGTTTTTCCGGATTGGCCGGCATCGATCCTACGGAAGGCATGGCGGGTGTGCGCCAGTTAGAACACGCGGTGGAGGCGCTGGGCTTCATCGGCGCCCATTATTATCCGCATTGGTTCGATATCGCCCCCGACCACCGCAAGCTGTATCCCTTTTATGCCAAATGCGTCGAACTGGATATTCCGATACAGATGCAAGTCGGGCAGTCTCTTATCTATACCCCCGACAACCCGATGCCTAGCGTTGGCCGGCCCATCACGCTCGATACCGTAGCCTGCGATCTCCCGGACTTAAAAATAATCGGCATCCACGTCGGCATTCCTTGGACGGATGAAATGATT
>JAHEKG010000093.1 GCA_024638475.1 Rhodospirillales bacterium
CTCGGTGGCAACGCGCACCTCTTGCACGGCGCGCAGACTGCCGATGGCTTGCAGCCGCGACTGCCAGGTCGCCTTTTCGGCCTCGACGACACCCACGGGCACTTGTGCGGACGCCGGCACGGCAAACATGCCAAGGGCAGTGCACATAAGCGTTGCGGCGGTTATGCTCCTACCCCAATGGGGCAGATGTTGGCGGTGACAATCGGACATTTAGGTAGAGGTTAGCAGGCTATTATTGTTCGCCGAAGGATTTCACGACGAAATCCGGGACAGGCCTGGTTATTCTACCCTAGTTATTGTTTTGTAAAGTTCTATTTGCCGAGGAATGACCGATGCGTGCACTACTTTGCCGTGAGTTGGGACCTGTTGAGAACCTCGTAATCGAGGATTTGCCGGATCCCCAGCCGGGCCCCGGTCAGGTCGTCGTCGATGTCGTGACCGCTGCATTGAATTTTCCGGATACGTTGATCATCCAGGGTAAATACCAGGCGCGGCCCGAGCTGCCGTTCTCTCCAGGGGCTGAGGCCGCGGGCGTGGTGAGCGCGGTGGGCTCAGGCGTCGATCAATATCAGGTCGGTGATCGAGTCATCGTCCTTGGCGCCTTGAGTGGATTCGGCTCATTTCGTGAGAAGCAGGTCGTGCCCTGCACAGATCTCTTACCCATGCCGGCATCCATGGACTTCGAAACGGCGGCCGGCTTTTGTTTGACCTACGGCACGTCCTACTACGCGCTGAAAGACCGTGCCGCTTTGCAGCCGGGCGAGACGCTACTGGTATTAGGTGCGGCCGGGGGCGTGGGGTTGGCCGCGGTTGAGTTGGGACGCGTCATGGGTGCCCAGGTGATTGCCGCGGCAAGCACGGATGAGAAACTGGCCGTTGCGAAAGCGGCGGGCGCGAGCATGTTGGTCAACTACTCAGCCGAGCCGCTCAAACAGCGGGTCAAAGATTTAACGGCCGGGCGGGGCGCGGATGTGATTTACGATCCCGTCGGCGGTGACGTCACGGAACAGGCTTTTCGCGCTTCAGCTTGGAACGGCCGACTATTGGTCATCGGTTTTGCGGCAGGCGAGATACCCACAATTCCGCTCAACTTGGCTTTGCTGAAGAGCAGTGCACTGGTCGGCGTGTTTTGGGGGGCGTGGGCCGCCCGAGAGCCTGCCGCGTCGGCGCAAAACTTCAAGGAATTATTCGCCATGCATGAGGGGGGCAAGTTGAGGCCGTTGGTGACCCAGGTGTTTGACCTCGATGACTATGTCGCCGCCTACAAGACGCTCACCGAGCGGCGGGCACAGGGCAAGGTCATTCTTCGGTTGCGAGACTAGGCTGTGGAGTTGCGCGATTCCGTTGCTGTGGTTACAGGGGGTGGCGCGGGCATCGGTGCGGCGCTATGCCGCAAGCTTCGCGGCGAGGGTGCGCGGGTTGCCGTGTTGGATTCGAATACGGAAGCCGCGCGCTCCGTGGCGGGCGCCGTGCAGGGTATGGCGGTGGGCGTCGACGTCAGTGACGAGATAAAGCTTTGCGCTGCCATTAGGGAAGTTGAAAACCAATGGGGCGCCATTGATGTGTTCGTTTCCAATGCGGGCGTTGCGTTTGCCGATGCCGCAGAGGCTGCCGCACAAACCGAAAATCAGCATTGGCGGCGCAGTCTGGACGTCAACCTGATGGCCCATGTGTACGCGGCCCGGGCGCTATTGCCCGGCATGCTGCAACGCGGCGGTGGCTGCCTCGTCAACATCGCCTCGGCGGCGGGCTTGCTCAGCCAGATCGGTGCCGCAGCCTACTCGGCCAGCAAACATGCGGCGGTGGGTTTCGCCGAATCGCTGGCCATAAGCTATGCGGATCGCGGTATTCAAGTCGCTGTCGTTTGTCCCCAATACGTGGCGACGGACTTGATCGACAGCCTCGACCGGCGCCTCATCGAAGCCGTTGGCGGAGAAGTGTTGTCGGCGGAAAAAACTGCGGAACGGATCGTTGCCGGCATTCGCGCCAAGCGTTTCCTGATTCTGCCGCACCCCGAAGTAGCCGGGTTTTTTCGTCGCAAGGCCGAGGATTACGATGCTTGGATCGCGGCGATGGGCGCGCTGAAAAGCCGGGCCGGGATCGACGGCGCATAGGGGGTGGGGCACGCACCAAACCCGGTGAGGAGTGTCGTCGCGGGTCGTGAGCGGCCCGCCAAAATACGCCAGGAAATGGATGACTTGTTGGCGGCCGGTGGCAAGCTCATCTTGCCCAACGGGCATCGGCCTAATGCCGTGTTAAAAAAATATGCACCCCGGTATCGGCTACGGTTGTTCGATACGACGTTCTACCTTAGCCGAGTGCTGCAAAATGAGGATATTCGATTTTTTGTCGCCTACCTTGCGCAGGCCCATGCACCCAAGAAAGTCTATGCGCGGTTGTTTTACAAGGACATCTCCCTGATCTGGCGTGCTGCGTCCCACTACGCAAGTTTCGAAACGGGTGTGTGGATCGGCAAGGGCGCCGTAATCTCGGTGAAAGAGCGCGGCGTCGAGTATCTGGAATCCGTGGAATCCACAACAGATTTACCGCTGGAGATACAGACGGCACTGGAAACTTGCGCGCATCGGCTGAAGACCATCCCCTACGACACGACGGCGATTGGTATTGCGCTGCGCCGTGCACCACGGCAACGCATCGAGCCGTATAACGATTTCATGACGCCACGAACACGCGCCGCACAGGACCCCGGCAGGCTCCCCAACCGGGGCCGTCGCGTAGCCTGGTTCCGCCGCGCTAACGACCCCACCTCCTTACGGTTCGCCGCGGGTTTCGAGCCGGATTTTTCCGCCGGTGTTTGGGAACGCGCAGCCTTGACGAGTAGTCTTTACGGCGGTCCGGTCACGCGTTACCGCATCTTGTCCCGCAACCGGCAGATCCAATATTCGCTGGTAGCCTCCGCCCGACACCACTTTGTCGCCGCGGTGCAGTCCGTCGACGATCGCCTTTCGAGTTTCGGAGTACGCGTTGCCGACGCGGTGGTCGACGAGCACTTATTACTCCCGGGCTACGATTACCATTTTGAGGACGAGGTGGCCGATCCGCCCCGGCTTCACTCTCAGATCCCCAGCGGCTTCGCCGGCGCCCAGAGCCTAAACGATGCCAGTAGAGCGGACACGTCGCGATGGCTCAATCAGGTGCCCATGTTGAGGGAATTTGCTAAACGGCACCGCAGCGGCCGACTCGTTCCGACTATTGATTAATTCGCGTTACGCTGCAGTTGCTCGGGATCAATCGGTTCGCCACTGCCGGTGAATACCGCGAACTGCTTCGGGTCATAGAATTCATGAACGCTCGCCGCGGACTCCTCAATCTGACCCATCATGCTGTCGACCCTGCGGCGCGTATACGCGGCCACGAAGCTGTCCGGGATCCAGCCGGAGAGTACCGTCGACACATGGCTCGACAGCAACGTGACATCGTCCGTTACCTTAAATGCCGTCCAGCCGCCCTGGTTGCGCGGCAAGTACACAGCCTTGCGGAAACGATCTTTGTCGAGTCTGGGTATCAGACCCTGGGCGACGAGGTTGTATGCGCTCGATTCACCGTCGGGCGTCAAATCCCAGCGGTGCTCCCAGATTTGGTCGGCCGTCGATTGCGCGAGCGTTATGGCTTTGTTGACGGTGATGGCCCAGTGACGGTCTTTGATGGGCCATGGCAGGGGTAAATACTGGTAAAGGCGATAACCACCCGCCTCGCCGGGGATCAAGTGTTCGATGATGTGTGCGTCGGGGTCGAGCTGCTTGAACAACGCCGACACCCAAACCGTCGTTCGCGGGCGTTCGTAGATCCGGTAGCCAACCACCCTGATTCGGTCGTCCTCCGCCGCGCTATTCTTGATGCGTTCCGAGACCATGACGATGCCGCCACCAACCAATTCGGCCAGCGCATCACTCTCGGGGAGCGGTAACGCTACGGGCTGGTGAGCGTTGTAGAGCTCGATCAGCTCGACAATCCGCGGCTGCAAGTCCTGACCGCCGGCGGTTACGCTCAGGCAAATACCGACCAATAGTACCCATGTTCGCATGGTGGCATTGTAGTTTAACAGCGCGTCGGCGCAATGGTCGGCGGCCCCGCCGGCGTGTTAGATTGCCGTTCTTCTGAAGGAGAACCGATCATGAAACTACTGGGTTTTTTCGCATCACCGTATGTCGCCCGAGTGGAGCTGTTTGCCCGCATCAAGGGACTGGACTTGGTGAGTGAGCCGCCCCTTGGGGACGGTATAAAGTCTGCTGAATCTCTGGCCCTCAATCCCATCGGCCGTATGCCGAGTTTGGAAGTGGACGGCCGGTGTGTGGCGGAGTCGACCATTATCTGCGATTACTTAGAGGACGCCTTCCCGCAGCAACCTGGACTGCCTAGCGATCCCTACGATCGCGCAATGTCGCGGCTTGTTGCTCGCATTACCGACTTATATGTTGCGCCGCAGGTATCGCCGCTGTTTTCTCAAATGAACCCCGCGGCGCGCGATGCGGCTGCGGTGGATGCTGCCGCCACGGGTCTGACTAACGCTTACCGCTACCTGGAGCATTTCATGGGGGCCGGACCGTTTGCGGCGGGCGATACCCCGACGCTTGGCGATTGTGCCCTGGCTCCCTACATGGGCATGCTCAAGCAGGTGGTTTACCAGAATTTCGAGTCCATCGACGACCCCACGGATTCGCCCGGGCGTTTGCGGGATTGGTGGCAAGCGGTGAGCGACGACCCTATCCTCGGGCCAGGCATGCAGGACTACGAAACTGCCTTTGCGGAATTCATGAAAATGATGGCGAAGCGCTGACGCACTAAAACTGCCACAACACGCTGATCGAAGGGATCGGATCGAAATATTTTCGAGTTTCCAGGTCGATGTCACCCAAAGCCTGCTCGAACTCGAATTCCGTACAACACGGGTTGTTGCGGCCGAATATGTTGTCCACCTCGATAGCTAACGACAGGGTGCTTCTGGGTAACTCGAAACGGCGTCCGACACGCAGATCCACGGAGCGGTAATCGCTGTAGCGTTGGTTATTTCTTAGCGGCGCAACCACGGTGGGGAATCCGCTGATGTCGGGTTGCACGGCGGTGTTCGGCCAGCCCGTACGGTGGCTTAGCCCTAGGCTCGCCGTCCAGCGGGGTCCATCCCAGAGTATGCCCGCGGTAATCGTGTGCGTTTGATCCCAGGCTCGCGGGATTTCCATATCGTTGACGCGATCGTCGACTGACGCGCGGGCGTAACTGACCCACCAGCCTAACGGCAGGGCGTTGCTGCTCAGGTGGATTTCGTAGCCTCGCGCACGGGCACTTTCGGGTGCGATACGGATTCTGTCGGCGCGCAGCTCCGGCAGTAACACGAACGTGTTGAGCAGATTCTCATAGCGGGGCCGCAGATTGGTCATGCGCTTGTCATAAAGCTCGATGCGCAGATCGATATTCGCGGCGAAATAGTGTTCAAGCCCGATTACCGTGTGGTCCGCCCGCTGCGGTGGCGCGAAAGCCGTGAGGCCGTCTTGTACTTGTAATTCGTCGATGCCCTGGGTTTGGTGGAAGCGCCCCCAACTCGCCCGCACGGACGTGTCTCGGGTGAGTTCGTAGCGGACGCCGACCCGCGGGCTGAGATGATCGCCCTGGCCGCTGGCTAGGGTTTGCTTGTCCCAGCGAACACCCGCCTCCAACCGCCAGTTCTCACTCGCCTGGAAACGTGCGCTGGCGTACACGCCCAGCTGGGACCCGCGCGGCGACACCTGCAAATCGTGTTGTCGCACCGTACTAGTGCTCGCCCCCGGCGTGGAGAAAAGTATTTCGTAGCGCGCCTGGTCGGAATACCTGTAGTCGCCCTTGAGATTCTTCCACTCTCCCCCGAAGCTCACGAGGAGATTGTCCGTGGCTGCCCAACGCCAATCCGATTGCAGCGAGGTAATGGCAAAGTCGCGTTGATCGAAGACGCTGCCAATACTATCACCGGGCTTGTCAACGGTGCCCTGTCGGGTGCTCTCGAGGTTCGTGCGCGCCAACAGGGTGGCCGCCGTCAGCTTGTTACCGACCTGGTGATCGAGGCGCAACCACAGATAACGATCCTGGTATTCGGCGCTGGCAACTTCCTCGATGTCGGTGTCCGTCAGCCGCAGATCGTCCGAAAACAACAATATGTTGCCGGTAATCTTCATCGAACTGCCCAGCTCGTGACTGACTTTAGCGAAGGCGTCGGTGTAACGCGGTTTGCCCGGCAGATTGCTGAGTGCATCGAACCAGACGTCGAGATTGCTGCGCCGCGCCGATGCCAGCCATTCACCGTCGCCGCCGGCAAACATTCCCGAGGACAGCAGAGAGGTATTGAAGAAACTCAGCCCGACTTCGTGGTAGAGGGGGGCCGGCGGTGACATGGATTGGACGTCGATCACACCGCTCATACGGTCACCGTAGTTGACCGGAAAGCCGCCGGTGTACACGTCGATCGTTCGCACGATGCGAGGATCGATGGTACTGAAGATGCTTTGGAAGTCCCGTAGATGAAATGGGTTGACTAAGCGTAATCCGTCGAAGCGGATTAACGTCTCGTCAGTCGCACCACCGCGAATATTCGAAGCAGCCGACAGGCCGCCGGTGGCGACGCCCGGCAGGCGCTTGACGGCGCGCAGGGGATCATCGCCCACATCCGGAAACTGCTCGAGCATAGTGTTGGTCAGCAGCGTATGCGAGCTGCCGGGCTCGCGTAACAATTCGTATTGGCTTGCCCCGACGACGACCCGGTCCAGCCGCGCGACCGCGGGCGCACCCAGCTCAATGAGGGCTACGGCCGGTTGATTGGCTTTGACAGTGATTTCTTCCGAGCCTTCCCAGCGGAACGCGTGGTGGCGGACATGCAGCGTGTAGTCACCGGGCTTGACCCCCGCGAAGCTAAAACGACCATCGTCAGCGGTGAGCCGCCGCTTGGAGTTTCCGACCAGGCTCACTTCCACATCCGGGATCACTGGGCCCTGGCCCGGAGCGCGAACGACGCCCCAGATGGAGCCCCGGTTCGTCGGTTGCGCTGGTTGGTCGGTGGGAATAATCAGGAGGGTGTTCTTCGGCCCATTGCGGACCTGCAGTTCGAAGGGCTGCAATAACTGCGTCAGCGTTTGCCGCGGCAACCGAGAATCGGGTTCCGCAGTGACACGCATCCAGGGCTTGACGGTGTCGGAACTATAAAAGACCGCAATCCCGTCCTGCTCCAGCAGGGCGATCGCTTCCGCCAGGGCAAGCCCCTTGAAGGCCTGGTCGGCCTTCGCGACGGGGGCGCACAGTAAACCGACGAGCACCACCAGCCCGGAGAGGAAATGGGACTGCCGTAACCTCATCACTTTCAGATCATTACACGCTACCCGCCAAAATGCCTACGACGTCATCGGCGAAAAACGAAAATGGTTCCGTCGTCTAAGTTATAGCCAACTCGAGTAACCGTTGACATATGCGCCTCCAGCGCTTCCAGTGGCGTGAGTCGTTCCGCCGCAGTTCCGATTTCGAACAAAACAAGGCTGGCAGACGTGCGCTCTGTGGCGGCATCCATCTTCAACGCGTAGCCGGTTTCGCGAGCGACCCAGTTAAGCAACTCCTTGACGGTGCGTCCTTGCGGCTCGAATGGGCCGGCTAGTGTTTCCGCCCAGCGCCATTGATCGCCGTGGGTCGCAACCGTGCCGCGCTCGACTTGGCCCTGGCGATCGACGTTGAGTTCCTCGCCGATGGTGCCGTCAATAGATCCACCACCGCGTTTGATCGAGACCTGGCCTTCGCGGACCCGCACGCGTAGTCGGTTCGGATTCACGTCGACCTGAAACTGGGTGCCGATATCGCGGACTTCTCCGAAGGGCGTGAACAAGCGCAAATCTCCGCCCAAAGAAAATCGATCCGAATCCACGTAAACGCGTCCCGCCTTGAGCTCTATCTCGTTGGCCGTCAACACTCGCAGCTGAGTGTTCGCCGCAATTCTCAACTGCACACCGCTTGCCAGGCGTAAGGCGGATCCGCCGCTCTCTAGCGTGCGGATTTCGCTCTTGCCAACGACGGCTGCACCCGCCTGCAATCTCTGCCAGCGTTCGTCGGCGTCGAGAATCTGCGCCTCGCCGCGCGCAACCGTGACGGTCGCGGCCGTGACCTGTGAAGTATCCACTGCGAACCACACCCCGACCCCGACGCCGACCGCCGCCAAAGTGGCCGCGAGGCTGCCGAGCCAGGCGTTGCGCCTCCGCCGCCGGACCTTGCGTTCCCACACGGCGGTGGCGGCAGTAAGGACTTGCTCATAGGCGGTATCCGGTGGCACCGGTCGCCTTCCGGCAGCACGGATGACGCCAGCGATGTCATCGCCAATGGGAGGTGTGGGGTTGTCTTCGCGACTCGTCATGTTTTTTCCGAGGCAGTGGTCTGCATGAGGGCGTTGAATGCGTCTGTTGCGCCGGCGATTTCGATCACCGCGTTCTTAAATGCACTGCGTGCCCGCGTGAGGGTCGATTCGGCGGCTTTCGATCCGACGCCTAATAACTGGGCGATTTCTTTCACCGACATGCCGTCGATGTATTTCCACTCGAGGACATCACCGTAACGATCCGGCAGGTTGTCCATGGTGGCCTGAATGAGTCGGACGACGTCCGCCCGTGCCGTGATTTGTTCCGGCTGTGTCCGGTTGGGTGCCTGTAACGTATCCAGGATGGCTCGAACCTCGCCGTCTTCCTCGAGCAAGGTGATGTGCGGCCCAACCCGCGCCCGGCTGCGGGCCGAGTCGATGAGGGTATTGCGGCAGATCTGGCAAAACCAGGCGTACAAAGAAGCCTCTCCCCGGTAGGAATCCAAGCGCTCGATGGCTTTGCAAAATGTATGCTGTACGGCTTCCTGGGCGGCATCCTGGTTGCCGTCACAGCGGGCTAATGCGAACCGAAACAGGCGCGGGAAGTACTCGTCAAATAGCTCGCGAAAGGCCCTCTCGTCGCCGCGCAAGATTCGTTTGGCGATGCCAAAGTCCGCATGTAAGACATTTCCAGACATAGCCTTCATTAGTCCTTAGACGCTTGAGGCCCCTGGAATCCTTCCCGCCGGCGCATTTTGTTCAATTCGGTGGATTCACCCGCCGCAGCGTCAGGTTAAACCGACCGCCACCCGGCAGAAGGGGGCTGCTGCGCGGGTATATGCGGTCCACCCCATGGTGCCAATGACGGCTTTCCCCGTCCAGCGCGATCAGGGTGCCGCTGTTGAGGCGGAACGAGTTCGTGGGGTCGGTGCGTTTGGGGCCGCCGATTCGAAACAGGGCCGTATCGCCCAAGGATAGGGAAACGACCGGCGCCGACCGGGCCGACTCATCGGCGTCCCGATGCAAGCCCATGCGGGAGTTGGGACCGTAGTAATTGATCAGGCAGGCCTCCGGCGGGTCGGGGTAGTCGGTCATCCGCCACCAAAGCGCTTGGAAGGCCTCAGGCATTGCGGGCCAGGGTTGCTGGGTAAGCGGGTGTTGCCTGATGTATCGGTAGCCTTCGGCCTGGTCGGTGTACCAGCCGAGCGGGCCGCAGTTCGTCATCTTGACCGACATGGGAAGGCCGGTGCGGGGCATGTGCGGGGTGTACAGCGGCGCCTCGCTGATGATGGCGTATATGGCCGCTAACAATTCCCGCTGGGCGGTTTCGTTAAGCCAATCCGTAGGCAAACCGTGGGACATGCGGGCCATCGTAATGGCTCACAGGCCGCGAACGAAACGGTTCTCACACCGCCAGGGGCGCGATGACGACGAGCAGCGCAATCGTGGTCAGGTAGTAGGTGCGGGCATCCATCGCGGGGTTCCTTTTCATATGATGAGTCTGAGTGGGTAGAATAGGCCCCTTTACCCAGTTCAATTAGGGTATTATCTGGGGCTACTATTCTTTTTAGTCATACTTAAATGGCCGAACTGCCACCACTGAATTCGCTCAAGGTGTTTGACGCAGCCGCCCGCCACGAGAACTTCAGCCTCGCGGCCGCGGAACTCAATGTGACCCAGAGTGCGGTGAGCCGACAGATACAGACGCTCGAGCAGCGTCTCGGCCGCAATTTGTTCCTGCGCCGGGGCCCGCGGCTCGAACTCACGGCCATCGGACGCGACTACCATCGAGTGGTACAGTCGGCGCTGGACCAGCTGCGGCGAGGGACGCAGCGGCTATTTCGGGCGGCGCCCCGGTCACACCTAACGATCAGCGTCCTACCCTCGTTCGCCGCCAGCTGGCTGGTGCCCTGGGTCGCAGATTTCGAAGCGCGCCACCCGGGTTTATCGTTGCGGTTGGCCTCGTCCTACGCGCCCGTCGATTTCACCGAGTCATTAGACATCGATGTGGCCGTCCGTTATGGGCGCGGCAAGTGGGCGGGCGTCGAGGCGCATTTGCTTGTCGATGAGGTGATCTTCCCTGTGTGTAGCCCAGCGGTTGCCGCCCGGCTGACAAAACCCGAAGACCTGGCCCGCGAAAAGCTGTTCATCGAGGATCCGCATTTCGATGAGTGGGGGACTTGGGCTCGGGCGGCTCGCATTGAAGTGCGCAGCGATCAAGTTCACCGCTTGAGCGATGATTTCAACGTGCAGCTGCAAGCGGCTACCCAGGGCCAGGGCGTCGCCCTAGGGCGCCGACTGATGGTTGCCAACGACTTGCGGGCCGGGCGGTTGGTTTGCCCTTTTCCTCTGCTCGTCCCCGGAGGTGTGCAATACTATTTTGTCGCCCCACCCGAGCGATTCGCGGAGCCGGCGGTGGACGCGCTACGCCAGTGGATGCAAAACGCGGCGCGCCGTACGGTCGAAGACCTGGGCCCTTATTTACAACCCCGTTGAGTTTGGTGTCGGACGAGTGTTCGGACAGCTGGTTTGCTCAAGCCGTCGCCACGAGGGGCGCGGCTAGCCCCTGTTCGCGACAAACTTTTCGAATGATCAAAGCCGTCCAAACTGCCGCCAACACGTTACCCAGAGCGGCGCCCATGAATAGACCTTGTAGCCCGCCGAGATGCGCGCCCGCATAGGCCAGCGGCACGTAGAGTATCGCCAGACGAATGATGGTGATCACTAAGGCGGTGCGCGGGCGCTGCAAAACGTTCAGCGCGACCATGACCAAAATCACGACACCGTGAGCGCCATAGCTAGCCGGCAAGATCCAAAGGAAAGCCCGAATCACATCCTGTACGGCTGGGTCAGCGCTGAACTGTGCCGCGAGCCAGGGTCCGGCCACGACGAGTAGTACGTAAACGCCTAGGTGCAGCAGCAACGCGAACTTGAGGCAGCCCATGAGGGCTTGGTACGCCCGGTCGGGCTTACCCGCGCCGAGATTCTGCCCGATGAACATGGGCAGGGTCGAAGACAGCGCATAGACAATGACTAAGGCTATGGC
>JAHEKG010000353.1 GCA_024638475.1 Rhodospirillales bacterium
ACTCAAGGATCGCTTCCCGGAGGCGGAAGTCTGGGGTACAGACGTCGCGGCGCCCATGCTCCGATTTGCACACCTACGTTCGGTCGACCTCGGCATCGAGACTCACTACGTGCACGAGTTGTCCGAGAAAAGCCATTTCCCTGACAACCATTTCGATATCGTCACCAACAACCTTCTGTTTCACGAGGTGCCTGCGGAAGTGGCCAAGGGCATCATCAAGGAGGCGTATCGAACCTTAAGGCCTGGCGGCATCTTTTTCCCGATTGACCTTTTTACCGGCAACCCTCCGGCCAAATCTGCCTACGGGAAGTTCTGGGCGTGGCGGGATTACCGCTGGAACGCCGAAGTGTGGCGGCTGGAATACATGGCATTGGATATGCCCACCGTCATGCGCGAGGCGGGTTTCGAGGTTGATGAAAACGGACCGCCCGCCCGTCGCGGTGCGCGACGCAATATCATCGGGGTGAAACCCGCATAGGCCGGCCCGAATCGCTGCTAGGTCGCGGCCCCCTAATTTAGCTGATGCGCCATTTGGGCGTTTACCTGCGGCGAAGCTGCCGATCCAAAAAGGTCTTGACGTCCTTCACGGTCTGTTCGGGGCGTTCGATGTGTAACAAGTGGCCACCGCCTTGGTAAATAATTTTCTGCGCGGTCTTCGCGTTCTCAAGCGCATCGACAAAAGCGTCGGCCGTCTCCGGCGAAAGCCCGCGACTATCACCGCCCCACAGCACAAGCGCCGGCGCACGCACTCGCCCGAGCACGCGCTGAGGATTACCGCGCTCATAGAACTGAGTGCCAAGAAAGCCTTCGTAGTCGCGGCCCACCAGATTGGCGTAATCTGTCTTTCGTTGGATGATCTCCGGCGTCACCGTGCTAGGGACGTTGATAATCGTTTTTAGCATCGCTTCGGTCTGTGCATAGGTTCGTAATTCGGGCGTGAAGCGGGGTGCCGGGTCGCGGGCTCTCTCGGTCGTTCCCCGGCGGCCGCCATATTCGATGCCCGCAGAGTTGGCTAGAATGAGCGCAGATACGCGATCCAGTCGAGTACCGGCATAACGAAACGCGACGAGACCGCCATAGGAAGTGCCGACGATCGCAAAGCGATCAAGACCAAGATGGTCCATGAGCGCATCCACCAGCGACAGATAACGGTCGATCGAATAGTTGCCGCTGGGCACCGGCCCGGTGAGTCCGAAGGACGGCAGGTCGAGGCGCACCACGCGGTAGTCCTTGTTAAGGACCTTCACCCAACCGTCCCAATCCTTCAAATCCCCCGAGGAGCTATGTATCAGCAGCACTGCGGGACCCGACCCCTCGTCCTTATAGTGGACCCGGATACCATCGGCGCCTTCCAGGACGACAAACTTAGAATCAGGATCGGCGTACTTGGCAACAAGCTGTTCATAGGTGAGCTTTTTGGCCGGTGTCGCCTCGACGGAGGAGGCGCTCTGTGGCGACTGCGCGGCGGCAACACCCCCGATCAACACGCTTAGTAACAACGGTTCAATACGGCATGATTTCATTCTACTAGTCTCCGGTTAGAGCCGCCGCGATCGACGGCTATCTCAAACGCCGCGACGGCGGGGTGCGAGCGCGGGAATGCAAGCTATTCCCCGCAAAACGCCGGGAGTATTGCAGCCAGTTAATCATCGAAAAAAGGCGGAAACATCTCCAAAATAAAGTCATAGCCTGCTCGAACCCCCCTTGTTCCACCGCGAATCACAAACGCCAGCGGCCGATGATCTGAGTCTACATAGAGGTTGAATGAAGCTTGCATCGCTCCGGCATCCTCGTCTCCCGGCAGAGTCTCCCTAAAAACAAACTGCAAGACCTCCAGTTTATCGAGCTGGTGGATCGAATGGAGATTGACATCACTACTGCCGCCTTCCAGCAGCGTACGATCGACATGGAGGGCTTGGCCTATCCACTGAAATGACTGTGCTTCCGTTGAGTTGGCTTCAAACTGTCTCGTAATCGAGAACATCGCCATCACACTCGGCGACAGGTCCACAAAACACGTTCGGCCACAGGATGCCGTAACAACCCGGGTTTCATCGCCCACATCGACTTGAACAGTGGCCGTGGGGCGCACAACCGTTATCGCGACCCTTGCCGGCGTTCCATCGTAAGCACCCAAACCGTGGGCTTCGGTTGAACGACCTTCGGAATCGTATGACCAGCGCCCCTCCACACGATAAGGCCGATCCAGATCAGTGATCACGCTGGTGGTCGTCCAGCCCCCGTCACGATGGCGTACGGTTTCGAAGGCCTCTATGCGGGTCGACGACTTAGAGAAAACCGTAATGACCCCTGAATCCTCAAGCACATCATCTTTATTCAATTTGAACAGAGCTGATCGCTCTTGCTCAGCGTATGCGGCAGTACCGGTGGCTAGGAAGGCCAAAGCCGTACTCACGCCTATAGCGGACAACTTCTGCATCGGCGCTTAGCGTTTAGTCTCAGGCACGCTTCGTGGCGAAAAGGTTCGGCCGCGGGCGGAACCGACCGCCCAGCATCATCGGGGCTCCCGGACCATCCAGGGTCACGGCCATGCCGAAACGCTCCAAGTCACCGACTAGGTCATAGTCCATGTGCTCCAGTGCCCAGACTTCGTTGTTCCAGCGATGGTCCCACCAGCGCCAGAACAGTCCATAAGCGTCCTTGGGCGGCCGTATCGAGGTGTAAAAGTCCAGCGGATAATACGTGCCGCCGCTGCGCAATACGCGGGACACCTCCTGCATGATCTGGGTGTTTTTGGCGTTGGGTATCTCATGCAGGATGATGCGGGTCACCACCATGTCGAAATAGCCATCGGGAAACCCAGTGGCCTCCCCCAGGACCTGGCGGAAG
>JAHEKG010000354.1 GCA_024638475.1 Rhodospirillales bacterium
TATTGTTTGGGAGGGAATAAAGCGGACCGAAGGGAGCCATCCCTCCGAAACAATATCCAGAGGGTAAGCTCGCGCTAGCTCCCCCTACTTGAATTTGTAGTTTTCGGTGCCGTTGAAGGTCACGTTGAGCGTGGCGACGGGCTCGCGGCTGTAGGCAAACGACGAGTGATGCAGGGCCCGGCCATCAACATAGATGAACTCGCCCGTGGCGAGCCGGCAGGTGACGCCGTCCTGTTGAGTAATTTCCGCGTGACCCGACATCACCCCGACGATCCGCGGTTGATTGGTGAGATGCATTTCATGGGGGCCGCCGGCAAAGGGTTCCATCGGCTGGCTCAGGGCCAAGCCCCAGTATGCCGCGTCCTGCTTTTCGCTGAGCTGTTCCGTTTCGCTAACCTTCTTAAGCGGAATCTCGATCTCGGTCAGAATAGAACGCCCATTCTCATCCATCCCCATGGCCGACATTTTCATGTTCGTTGTTCCTTTGGCAGACATTTATTCGTAACCTGTACCCACCTGGGCAGCGGGTGCACGCAGGGGGTAGGCCCTTGGCTTGGACGGATCGAACGGCATGTCCGTGGCTAGAAATTCCGATTCCTCCAGCAGGTCCCAATGCCCGGTCTTACCGAACTCTTCTCGAATCGCGTCTCCAGCCACTACCTCGTAGACCTTACCGTCTTCCGTGCGGCGCATGCGGCCCTTGGAAATGTAGATCAGGATGTCGGTACGGCTGTTGGTTGCCGGCGTTGTGCTGCCACCCCTATGAAGTTGCGCGAGGCGGATCGAATTGCCATCGAAGGCATAGCGTTTCAAGTCGAAAATGCCGGCGCCTTCGGGCGCCTTGGCCAGATCCTCCGGTTTGACGGCCGTCGTCGCCTCGCCATCCCGCACGTACTGCGCGATCGTCGTTTGCGGGAGCTCCGCGCCACGAACCACCTTGGCCTTCGGATTTTCCGCGGTATTGGACACGGTAAACAGCGCAACGATGGTGTCCTCTTGCGGATCGGGATTACGCATGACACCGCTGGGTAGAAAAACGGCGTCCCCGGCCGTGATGGCCACTTGTTCGCCGCCCACCCCCACGCTAGCCGATCCTTGCAGCAGGTACAGCTGGGTCTCGAAGGTGATCTGATGGACGACAGGGCCTGCATCTTTTTTGAACGTGAGTACCCTCAAGTAACCCATCGGAAAGACATATTCTTTGGCCTGGTAGCGGGTGGCGTAGTCGGGTGCCCGGGCCACGGCGGCTTCGCCTTCTGCGATTCTGATACGCGGCATTTGCGGCCCATCCGCCGCGCGATTGGGTGCCTCCCATTCGGCCAGTGGGATTGGTTCAACCGAATTACCGGGGATATGAATGAGGTAGACCGGTGTCTGGGCGAAAGCGGGAACGAGCGTCGCTAACGCCAGGCAAGCGGCGATTTTGAAGCCGCTCATGACTTGAACTCCCCGTTGCCCGGCATGGCGATCAGCAGGGTCTCGCAGGGTTCATAACCGAGGGTACGGGTGCAGTGGCCTTGCCCTGCGGTGTCTTGCAACATGAACATGTCCCCGCGCGAGAAGTATCGTTTTTCTCCGTTGCTGACGGTGAGTTCCATGCGACCAGAGAGCACGGCCACGAACATCGGGTCCGGCACGCGCGCAAAATCGACATAATGACCCGGTAACGTGCGCGACATACGCCAGTATTTGACGTCCTGGGGTTTCGCCGAGATGCGCCGTTCGTTACCCGATTGCGGCAGTTCTACTTCACCGAAATACGAGTGGCCGTGTTCATCGACATGGATGTTGGTTATTTGCATACGGTCGTCTCGTCAGAATAGTTTTTGGATCAGTGTCTCTTTAAGAATTGCGTGCCAGCCGTCCCGGATGGCGGCGCCGCTGGCGAATTTATCGCCATTGATATCTCCCGGCAGCTTGTCATGCCGGTAGGTAAATACGCGCCGCCCTAAGTAAACCCACTGTAGGCTTCCATCGGCGAGCTGCAATGTCGACCAGTTGCCAATGGGTTTAGTGGCCGGTGGCGCAATCACGGGCTTCCAGTGCTCTTTTTCGCACGCGGCGTTGCAGGTGCGCAGGGCGATTTCCTTCGGATCGCTGACGATGTAGTAGAGCGTCATTCGATTCTCATCGGCGAGGACCGGGCCGAAGTCCGTTTCCTGGAAAGTGACCCAATCCGGTAGTGCCGGCGCGGGTTGCAGGATGACCGGCCGCCAGCCTCGTCTGGCGTGGCTATCGGTTACCGTATTCACGCCGGCGTAGGTAAACAGGGCCTGGCTTTTGAAAGCCCATTGCGCTAGCCCGTCCAGGCGTTGAGCGATACTCCAGTCGGGATTAATCGGTTGCCCCAACCACGGTGCTTCCACCGGCCGCCAACCTTCCATGCAACCGTCCCGGCAGTCCTCGGTCAGGTTGGTGTACAGCGGCCGACCTTCGTGGTCGACCAGCACCTGGCCTGCGTCGGTGGCATCGATGCGGATTCCCGGCGGTGTCGCGACGGGGTCGAACAGTAGATCCCAAAAACCCGAGGCGTTCGCGCCGTTGATCGCGCCCGGATGGGTGTCCCTGGCGTAGCGATACACGGGTTTAGTCTTGTGCGACCATTGCGCTGAACCGTCGGGTCTCAAAATCACGGACCAATCGCCGACGGGTGCGGCGTCCTGCGGCACGCCGACGGGTGGCCAGGCGACCGCACAGTCTTCGACACAAACCGAGGTGCCGGGTTGCTCGCCGCTGAGCGGCAATTGCGCAGGCTGTTCGCGGCCGTTTTCCAGCACGTCGACGAGCGCTTCCGGCCCGAACCGTATGCTCTCTAGTTCCGCGGTGTTTCCCGATGCCAGGTC
>JAHEKG010000094.1 GCA_024638475.1 Rhodospirillales bacterium
TTGCACCAAAGCTATCTGCCCAAGTCTCTGGATCACGCTGAGTTAACACGAATTTGGCCGACGGAAACTCCGTTAACAATTCGCGAAAGAAACACGCGGTGGGCCAGTCCACGGCGCTTTGGTAGCCCTCATAAACCCGCGACCAATCCGGCTTTCCAGCTACCGCCGCCGACCAAAGCGGCACCTGCACAGGCATATTTTGAAGGACTGCCTCCATGTGGTGGCACGGACCTAGCTCAAGCTGATTAATCGCAAGTTTGAGCGAGTACGTACCCGTCCTGCCAACGCCAGCCCCTATTACGCTCAGTGCCACGCTGTTTCCCTGGTTGGTCAAAGATGCCCGGTTTGGGTCGGTAGCCGACATCTGATTGTACTCAAAACATGCGACCCGAGCGGCAGCAAAAAACGGCCATTAGCAGATTACTTACCCAGGCGGATGCTCACGCCTAACTGTAGTTGACGTTCCGTAGCGCTTGGGTTCAGACCAAGGAAGCTCCAGCGCGGGTGCCAGGTGTCGAGGCTCAGCCACTCAGCGCCCACGGTTATTCGTGGCGTGGCTTTGTATTGATAGGCCAACGTCCAGCCATGGCCATTATCCACCTGGCCGGTACCGTCGCTCACGTCGAAGTCGTCGTACCGCACGCTGAAGCGATGTCCCTTGAGCTGCCGGGTGAGCAACACAAAGCTCGATTCGAAGTCCGTGCTAATCAGAGGGCCGCTGCCAACGATTTGGCCACCCGGCGTCGCACCCAGGATCCATACCGTATTGCCTTGCAGCCACTGGGCAACGATGCCGAGCTGCCAGGGGCCCTGGACCTGGGTACCGATGTGGTTGAAGCGCGTGTCCCAGCCCCATTCGCCGCCCGAGAATTCGTTCGGGTCCGCGCGGTTGTCGTAATGGATGGCTCTGATGAGCAGAAGTTTGGCGTACCGCCACTCTAATCCAGCATAGTAGCCAGGTTGCTGGTCGATCTTGAGGAACGGCCGGAGTGCGTTGCCGTTCGGTAGCGGCAGTTCATCGTATAGTCGGGTTTGGCGATCGTGCAGGGACCACCCCTTGAAGGTAACAAGTGTACCGGCGGGGTCGTTACCATAGAAGCCGGCGGCGAGAAATCTCAATCGGTGCGGTGACGCAGGCCCACCGAGCCTTCTCCGCATCGACCATTCGGCGCCAAACACACGAACTTCTTCGCCGATCCAGGTGTTGATGGCGGAGTACGAGCGTGTGTATGGGCTGCTCCAGCCGGTGCCGGTATTCTCCAGGGAAACCGGTGGATAAAACGCGCCGAACCTCCATTGGGTTCGGTTAGGGCTCTTGGGTACCGGTAACCACGACAAATACGCTTCGGTCAGATCCAGCCCTGCTGAGGCATCGTCGACGTAGTCGGCAATCGCCGTGACCGAAAGCGTTGGCGTAATTTGTCCGCGATACTCGGCGAACGCACGCGCCCCGGTAAAGCCGTCGTTGTTTTCGTCGTACCTCAACTTACCCACACCGCCTTCGGTCCAGGACACCAGGGGTGTTGACGCGGATGTGTAAGACAAAGCCAGCTGCAGCGAAAAATGGTGCCGATCCTCGCTATGTTCCGCTGCGGTGGTAACGCCCGCCCACGCGAGCCCCACGATAACGGTGGGGGTCAATAGTCGGACCATGTGAGGCTACCTTGGCCGGGATCAAAGGGTGGGAAGAGCTTCGCCTCGAACTGAAAATCCACTACCGGCGCGGCGTCGTCCGATGCTGCCACGCGTAGCCGGCGGGGTGCGAGATCCTCCCGGCTGCGGGGCGTCCAGACCTGTACCGCGTAGTCACCCGGTGCGAGGCCCGTCAATGTTGCGCGACCCTTGGAGTCGGTGAAGTTGAAGTGCGGCGAATCGACTACTGCGATATAGCCCAGCATGCTGTCGTGGATATTGCAGCCGAGCACGACGATACCCGGCTTATCGAACAGGACAGGTGAATACGCAGTGCCGCGATAGAGCGGCAGCTCGAAGCGCTTCGCAGCCGAGAACGAGTAGACATGGTGGCTGACGGCGTCGCTGTTGGGAAACTCAACGAGGGTCCCGGTCTCCACCACCAGCACGCGCGGTTTGAACTGCCGCGACACCTGATCCATGACGGCGGTAGCGCGGGGATCTGATTTTGCAGGCGCAGGTCCCCGTGGCGTTGCGTAGACGACGACGTCAGCGACGGGCTTGCCGTTGCGATCCGTGACCGACACCGTGACGGCCTCGGCTACCGCGCTCGTTGCACACAGCGAAAGACTTGCCCAAATAGCCAGTAGGGTATGCGCCTGTCGCTGACGACCATTCTGGTGGGGAGGATCCTGCATCGGATTTTGAGCCGTGAAGCCGCACTAACGTTTGATACTACGGGCGAAAACCCGCCCCATCTGTGATCCGCCGCACACTCTATTTAACAAAAGCTGCTTATTATCCAACGACATAGCACACACTGGGATGTCACCGGGCGGGACATGAGTCATTTGAGTTTCCGACAACGAGTCTTGCTCCTCGCTGTGCTCCTGGTGGCGGGCATCCAGCTGCTGACCCTCATCCCCGTTCTGCGGACGATCGAGAGTGACGTCGATCGACGGGCCCGGGAGACTGTTCATGTTGCCGGTAAGGTGTTCGACGAAGTGATGAACACTCGACAGCAGGAGCTGCTCACGACTGTGCGGGTCTTGATCGCTGACTTCGGTTTCAAGCAGGCGGTCGCGAGCCAGGAAGACGATACCATTCGCTCGGCATTGCGTAATCACAGCGCTCGAATCGACGCCGATATCGCGCTATTACTTGACCTTGATGGCCGGCTGATCGCCAGCTCAGGAGCCGAACCTCCACGCGACTCGATAAGCACATTGCTGGTACCCGCGGGCGACAATCGGGGGACCCGGGTAAGTCTTCTCGGGGGTATCCCTTATCAGACGGTCACGGTGCCGGTCCGGGCCCCGATCACCATCGCCTGGGTAGTGACCGGCTTTCAGATTGATGGGGAGATGGCTGCTCGACTGCAGAGCTTGACCGGGCTGGAGATTTCTTTTATTCGCTGGCTCGACGACGGACCCATGGTGCTTGCCTCCACGCTGCCCGATGATTCCTGGGCAACGGCGCTCCAGGGACTGCAACACTTAGACACCGAAGGTCTGATCCTGGCGGGACAGGGCACCTACCTGACCCGGCTGTGGCCGTTTCCCAACTCCCCGGGAGATATCGATACAGTACTGCAGCTCTCCATTCGCGATGCCATGGCGTCCTATCGTGACGTGCGGTCTATATTAGTGCTCATTACCTCGCTGTCGCTGATCGTGGCCGTGACGGGTGCGTTCTGGCTTGCGCGAACGGTGACGAAACCCGTCAGTAATCTGGCTGCCGCGGCGCGGCGGATGCGCGCAGGCGTGTACAGCGAGCCCATCGCGGCCGAATCCGCCGAGGAATTCCGGGATCTGGCCGGTACCTTCAATGCCATGCAGAACGCCATCTCGGAACGCGAAGGTCGAATTCTTTACCAGGCAAGCCATGACAGCCTGTCCGGCCTGCCCAACCGTACGGCTCTCCTTGAACGGCTCGACGCGTTGATGGCGCAAGACCAGCCGCTTTGCGTACTCAACCTGGCGATTGACCGATTTGACCGCATCGCATCGACTCTGGGGCATAGAACCAGCGACGAATTGATCAAGCTAGTCGCTCGAGCCCTGGAAGACGGGCTCGACGAGGGTCATGTCTTAGGCCATTTGGGCGGCAACGAGTTCGTTGCTCTAGTGCCCAACCGCGACGAGGCGCCGGCGATCGAGTGGATGCAAAGGCTCAACCGTATTCTGCGGGCGGGTGTCCGTGTGCAGGGCGCAAATATTTCGCTGGGCGTGACCGCAGGCATCGCGTGGTTTCCCGACGACACGAAAGATGCGGAGGAGCTGTTGCGGTATGCCTCGATCGCCAGGAGTGACGCACAGCTCATCCAGGAGCCCCTCGCGACGTATCGCGCCGGCCAGGAGGAGCATTACCTGTCGCATCTCAAGATCGTTGGCGATTTCCCCCGTGCGGTTCGACAGAATGAACTCCGCGCCTGTTTTCAGCCAAAGATCTGCTGTGAATCAGGCGCGGTGGTGGCAGCTGAGGCTCTGGTGCGGTGGGAGCACCCCAAATTGGGTTTGCTGATGCCGCACGCGTTCGTGGATGCCATTGAGCAGGCCGGCAGCATCGCCCATCTGACCCGCTGGGTGATTCAAGAAGCCGTTTCGCACTGCAGCCAGTGGCGCGAACGGGGTGTCGAAGTTGCCGTTGCCGCGAACCTCTCGGTGGATGATCTCCTGGACGAGTATCTACCTTTTTACCTGCTGCAAGTGATCAAGGAAGCGCATTTATCACCTGGAGACTTAACCCTTGAAGTTACTGAGAGCGCAATCATGCGCAACGTCTCCCAAGCAATTACCGTGCTCGATTGTATTCGGGATATAGGTTTTCGGGTCTCGATCGACGACTTTGGTACTGGACACTCCTCGTTGGCGCAGCTGAAGCGATTACCCGTTGCTGAACTGAAGATCGACAAATCTTTTGTCCTGAACCTGGATGACACCAAGGATTCAGCCATCGTCCGCTCCACCATTGAATTGGCCCATCAACTCGGATTGGAAGTTGTTGCTGAAGGCGTCGAGAGCGCCGAAGCGCTGCAGCAGTTGCGCTCTATGGGCTGCGAGTACGCACAGGGCTTCCACATAGCGCGGCCGATGCCTGCAGCAGAATTTTCCGGTTGGTTAGCGCGCTGGAATCCTGACGATCCGTTTAAAGAAAAACGCGATGCGGTGGCGAACATTTCTGCATGACACCCTCGGGCCGCCTGCCTGACTTCGAACCGAGTGGTCGGGAGTTCGACAAATCGGCAGGACAGCCGATTTGATCAGCGTCGCGAAGCGACATTGCCCGAAGGGCAGCGGCCCCAGGTATCCGTAAGCCGAAAACGGCAATCGCTCATGGTCAGCCGACGAAGACGTCTGCCAAACGAGCGTTCAGCCATAGGTGCACGTAGATGCTAGCGACGTAACCCACGGCGATAAACGGCGCCCACTTTAGGTGCCCAAAAAAAGTGTACTTGCCGTGCGCCTGCCCCATCAATGCCACACCGGCTGCCGAACCGATCGAAAGCATGCTGCCGCCGACGCCCGCCGTGAGCGTTACCAGCAACCATTGCAGCTGATCCATCGCCGGCTCCATCTGCAGCACCGCCACCATGACGGGGATATTGTCGACAATCGCGGACAACACACCGACGAGTGAGTTGGCGATGGTCGGCCCAAGATCCGCATACATCCAGGTGCTGACCAGTTCAAGATAGCCTACGAAACCCAGCCCCCCAACGCACATGATGACCCCGAAAAAGAACAACAGCGTGTCCCACTCGGCACGCGCTACCGCACGGAAACTATCGAATCCCGTCACATCGCCCACCAGGCCAAACTCCGCCGCGTCATTCGGATGCGGTTTGTGCGTCACCTTCAAGTAATAGCCGAAGAAGTTAAGCAACCCGAGGCCGGTCATCATGCCCAGGAAGGGCGGCAGGTGCAGAAAATTATGAAAGCTAACGGCAATGAGGATCGTGCAAACGAACAAGCCGATGATTACGAATGCACCCCGTTTGATCCGAACACCTTCGCCGCTTACCTCGGGTACGACGTTGGGGACGGCGAAGTACATGGCTGCGGCAGGGACGGCGTAGTTAACAGCAGAGGGTATAAACAAAGCAAAGAACGTGCCGAATTCAAGTTCGCCCGCCTGCCAAACCATGAGGGTGGTGATATCTCCAAAAGGAGAGAAGGCACCCCCCGCATTGGCCGCCACGACGATGTTGATACAGCCGAGCCCCACGAAACGATCATTGCCCTTGCCGACCGCCATGACCACAGCACACATGACTAACGCCGTCGTGAGGTTGTCGATGAAAGGTGAGAGGAAGAAACTCAGCACTCCCGTAATAATGAACAGCGCGCGATAACCAAAACGACGGCTAACCAACCATGTCCGCAGGCCCTCGAAGACACGCCGCTCCGACATGGCGTTCACGTAGGTCATCGCGGCCAGGAGGAACAGGAATAGCTGCGCAAACTCGATTAGGAAATCGCGGACGGCTTCCTCCGCAACGTGATCAACGCCGTGTTGGACGTACGCTAGACCGATCAGTGCCCAGATGATGCCGGCGGCCACGATCACCGGTTTCGACTTCCGTAAGTGGGTGTACTCTTCGGCGATCACGAGGCAATAAGCAAGCACGAATAGCAGTATCGCCGTGAAGCCTACCCAACTGGCCGTGAGGTCTAGTCGCTGGGCAGCGGCGTGCGTGCCTTGAGCAAGCGCCGCCAACGGCTGGAGGAGCGCCAGCAGAAACACCGGCTTGGCGAGCCATTGGACCCTGCTTTTGGATTTCATGTATGCCATCTTTATCCTAAGAAATGGCAGCCGCCCAACTCGGGATCGATACTCTACCTAATACTCTAAAAATGCGATACGCCGAATGCCATCATGTCCGGCGCCCGCCAATACGACGGATCGCTACGGCATCGGCTTGAACTCATCCGCCGTTTGCTGCGGCGATTTGGCTGCCGCAGCCAGCCTGTTCTATGGCACACTGAGATGCCATGGCAAAGGGGTAGGCTGGGGCATGATCCTGCGATTGGGTGTCATCGTCGTTTTTTTCCTCTGCAACGGCTTGGCGGCCGCGGATACGGCTGCAGCCGAGGCCCAAGTGCGTGCCGGTATGTGGCGCGTCACCTTCGATACGCCCTTGGGCGAGCTACCCTTCAATCTGGAGCTTTCCCGAGGCGACGACGCCTGGTCGGCCCATTTCATCAACGGCCCAGAGCGCATGCGAGCGGAAATTACGCGGGTTCACGGCGGCTCCCTCGTGATCGAGTTTCCTTCCTATAACTCGAGCCTTGCCGGCGCGATGGTCGATGACGACACCATGCGCGGAGTGGCCCGCTTTAACCGCCGCATCGGCCCTCAAGTCATTCCGTTTACGGCCCGCCATGGGCAAACCCACCGTTTCTTTCCGCGGCCGGCGCCCGGGTCCAAGTCCGTGGCGGGCCGGTGGGCGCTAACGACCCGCTCGCCGGCAGCCGACGAGCCGCGGCAGGGGTTGCTGGAACTTCAACAAAACGGTTCTGTGGTGGTGGGTACATCGATCCATACCACCGGCGATTCGCGCTTTCTGACGGGTGAGTTGCGCGGCAATGTCCTGTACCTATCGACCTTCGATGGCGGCACCGGCTCGCTTTGGCGCGGCAAAGTGAATTCGGACGGTACGCTTGGGGGCAGAAATTATTCCTTGGGCATGGGGGTTCCGGCGACTTGGTCGGCCAAGCGGGACGCCAACGCGACCCTCGCAGACCCCACGAAGTTGACTTATCTAAAAGACGGCTACGAGCGGCTCGCATTCACCTTCCCGGACATCGACGGCAACCCAGTCTCCCTCAGCGATTCTCGATTCAGGGACAAAGTCGTCGTCGTTGTCATCGGCGGCAGCTGGTGTCCCACTTGTCACGATGAAACCGCCTTCTTCTCGCCCTTCTTCAACCAACATCGGCACCGTGGGCTCGAGGCCATTGGCCTTATGTATGAGTATTCCGCGGATTATTCGGAAGCGGTCGAAGCGTGTCGCAAGTTTCTAAAGCGCTACGACATTCAATATCCGCTGCTGGTGGCCGGTACCTCGGATAAGCAAGAGGCGAGTGAAACGCTGCCCATGATCAACGCGGTATTGGTCTACCCCACGATGATCTTTATCGATCGAAAGGGCGCCGTGCGACATATCCATACCGGATTTCCGGGGCCGGCAACAGGCGAACGCCACGAGCGCTTCAAGCGGGACTTCGAAGACATCATCGAACGGCTGCTGGCGGAAGCCGCCTAACTCGGCGTTGCGTAGCCGTCGTTTGGGAGGCGAGCGGTTACCCAGCGGGGATACCGCAACCTGCCCGTTTTAAGGTATCGTGGTTTCGATGGCCCGCCAACGCATCACATTAGCTCTCTTACTAGCGCTCGCGACCATGTCGGCGCTGGCAGAGACGGTGATTTATCGCGGCATCTTCGGGGAACCGGAGAGCCTCGATCCGGACCGTTCGGGGCTGGCCGCCGAGATCGCCGTCATCAACGATTTGTTCGTCGGCCTCACCACCAACGATCCCTGGGGTAAGGTCGAGCCCGGCTTGGCCGAGAGTTGGCAGGCGAGCGAAGACGGGCTGAGCTGGCGCTTCAAGCTTCGTCCCGACCTGAAGTGGTCCGACGGTGAACCACTCACCGCCGAGGACTTCGTGTTCAGCTTCCGGCGGGCGGTGACGCCGGCCACCGCTGCCACCATGGCAGACCGGCTGTTCATGATCCGTAATGCGGAAGCCATCTTGAACGGTGAGGCAGAGCCTACCGCGCTAGGGGTGTCTGCCCCGGCAGCGGATGAGGTCCTGATCGAACTGGCGCACCCCGCGCCGGCATTACCGACCCTGCTGCTCAGCGGGATCGGTTTTCCGACGCCCCGCCACGCCCTGGAGCGCTGGGGTGAAGAGTGGAACTTGCCCGGCCGTATGCCGAGCAACGGCGCCTACGTCCTCACCGAACGCGTCCCCGGCCAGCGAATTCGCCTGACCAAGAACCCCCACTTTTATGCCGCGAACGAAGTGCGCATCGATACGGTGCTGTACGTGCCCGCGGATAGCGTGGAGACCCAGGTGGCCCGGTTTCGCGCCGGCGAACTGCACATCAACCGCAACCCCGGTTTCCCGCCCAATCAGAAGGCTTTCTTGGAAAGCAAGTTGGGCGATGCGGTGCGGGTAACGCCCTATCCGCTGCGGGTGTCGCTGCGTTTCAATTTGCGCCGTGCGCCGTTCGATCAGCTCAACGTTCGGCGAGCGCTGGCGCTCGCCATCGACCGGGACAAGATCGCCAGGCTGGTGCTGAAGAGCGGTGAACAACCGGCCTACCATTTGGTGCCGCCGATGATCGCGGGCTATGCGCAGGCGCCGAGCCCGCTTAACGCAGGCACGGTTGAAGACCGGATCGCCACGGCGCGCAAGTTGATGGCGGATGCGGGCTATAGCAAAGACCGCCCGCTGACGTTCACGCTGCGCTTCACGACCGGTTGGGCTAGGCAAACCTGCATCGCGATTGCCGCCATGTGGAAGGAGATCGGCGTACGGGTCAACCTGGAGAACTCGGAAGCCAAGTCCCTGGTCGCCGATGTTCGCCGCGGCGAGTTCGACGTTTCCTATGACGGCGCCCTGCACGAACACCCGGAGCAGTTCCTCGACAAGTTGCGCGACGATAGCAACTCCAACGTAGGCGGCTACCGCAGCGAGGCGTACAACGCTACCCTCGACGCCGCCCGGCGAGAACCTAACATCGAAGTGCGCCAGCAGTACTTGCGCGAGGCCGAAAGCATCGCCCTCCACGATCTTCCCGTCATACCTGTCGTGTACTCGGTGTCACGGAGTTTGGTGGCGCCCAGCGTGCGGGGCTGGCATCCGAATCCCATGGATATTCATCTCACCTGGCAGCTCTGGCTTGAAGAATGAGCGAGTTAGCGGACGTGTGTCCGCTTACTGTAGCGTCGCGGGCTTTGCTCTAATCGTTTGACGCAGTTCGCCGTCGAGTTCGCCACCGAAAAAGGCCGCCAAATCCGGGAATAGCGCTTGTTCGTCCTCGATGTACGGATAGTGCCCGAGCCCTGCGTATTTGCGAATCAGGGTGGGCGCGCCCGTCATCCAGAAGGCGAACACGTCCGCCTCCAGATGCATGACGATGGGATTAGATTTGCCCCACATGATCAACGTCGGTGCGCGTATGCCGCGGAGTATGGATTGCGTGTCCCCGGTGGTGAACACATAGTCTTCGGCCTCCGTCCGTTCAAGTCCTTCGCGACGGCGAAAATCGTACTGCTGATCGACGAACCAGTCCGGCGCCTTGTTGGGGCGAATGAACGTCCGCGACAAGCTGGACTCCCAGAACTCCCGGGGCCTGATCGGCATTTCCGCCCACTTCGCCGTTTCCGCCGTTACTCGGAAGGGATCCGTTTGCGGGGTGCGGGGCATGCCCGCCGAATTGATCAACACCAGCCGTTCCACCCGATCGGGATGCCGGGCGGCGTAACGGAAGGCCACGCTGCCGCCGCTGGAAGTGCCTACCAGGCCAAACCGGTCCAGCCCAAGCCGATCGGCGAATCTGACGAGGGTATCGTAGTTGCGCTCAATAAGATCGAACTTTTCTTTGGGTACGGGTATTGTTTCTGAACCGCTCAAGCCGGCATTGGGAAAATCGAAGCGCACCACCCGGTATTTAGACTTCAGTTTTGACGCGATGCCCTCCCAGGTATGCAGCCCGCTATACGACGCGTGCAGGAAAACAATCGGCGGGCCGGAGCCTTCGTCGACGTAATGCAAATCGACGCCGTCGAGGTCCATATAGCGCGAACTGGGCAGTTCGTGTTTCGCGCGCAACTCGGCCAGCGTCAAGGTATCGACCTCGCTGCCGTGAGGCGCACCCCATGGGGCGCAGAGGCTCACGAGCAGCGCGATGAAACGACCCCTAATGCCCGTACGCATCATCATGGCTTAGGAACCGCCTGCTTTGTCCAAGAGTTCGCGTGCCGCGCGGACCCCCGAAGCCAATGCTGCCTCCATCCCCTGATCGCGAGTTTTATGGTGCTCGCCAGCCCAATAGATCGGACCCAGCGGTGCGGAGATGATCTTGCCGAAACGCGTCACATCTCCGGGCCCGACGACATACTTCTCGCCACCCGTAAAGGGATCCGCGCCCCAGGAGTAGTGACCGATGATCTCAATGGCGTCCTTTGTCGAAGGGCGAATCGCCGCGAGCGTCTCCAGCAACGCAGCACCGGCCTGGTCTCCAAGGCCGTCGACGCGGTGCGCGTTATCGCCGTTGATCCAGACGCGGCCCCGGTATGCGCCATCTTCCGGGACCTCCTGAACGAAGACCCGCTCGAAAATCGTGTCGCTCCAAAGCGATGCGGGAAGGCCGTCCTCTTCCCAGAATGGCCGCTTGACTCGGAGGAAAAAGGTGGTGTTGCCAGAAATCTTCGACAGCTGAATGGCTTCGCGAACTAGTCCGGGCAGGGGCGGCCTAAAGTCCATTGTCCGCAACGCTGTAATGGGCGCCGCGACAATAATCCGCGGTGCACGGTAATGGCTGCCGTCTAGACAGGTGACCCTGACCGAATCACCTGCGTAATCTATGCTGCGTACGTTTTTGTTAAAGGCCACAGGGCGC
>JAHEKG010000004.1:0-26437 GCA_024638475.1 Rhodospirillales bacterium
ATCGGTGCTGCGCCACATGCGCACCATGACCCGCAGCCAAACATACAGGCCACCGGCCAAATGCAAACCGTGGATGCCGGTGAGCAAGTAGAAAAACGCGTAGGCCGCGTCCGAGACGACATAAGCACCGGTTAGCCTAAGTTGCTCCCAGGCCCAATACTGCCCGCCGAGAAAGGCCAACGTGAGCAAGCCGCCGAGTAGCAGTTCTCGCTGGGTTCGCTTGCGGTCGCCTCGTTCGGCGGCGTTGCGCGCCAACTGAAACGCGATGCTTGCGAAGACTAAGAGCACCGTATTGAGCCAGAGGACCGCGGGGTCTTCGACGGGAACCCAGTCCGGATAGTCGGAGCGAAGGAAGTAGGCGGCAATGAACAAGCCGAACAGCGCGGTGACCACCGCGAGCAGGGTCCACAGCCCGGTTCTGCGGACAGAGCCCGCGATGACGTCGGCTGGAGGGAGTTCCTCCATCGGGCCGTGCACGGCCCAGGATTTCTCGGTCAGTTGTTGGAATAAGCTCAACTTTCAAATCCTATGAATGGTGAACGCCATGGTCCCGACCCACCGGGTGGGTACCGTCGCCAGGCACGTTTTGCGGAATAAAGTCCTCGGGGGCTCCGGGAACGCTATAGTCGTAAGCCCAGCGGTGCACCACAGGCAGCTTCGGCCCCCAGTTGCCGTGTTTGGCGGGGGTGTCCGGTGTTTGCCACTCGAGCGTGGTGGCCCGCCATGGGTTCGGGCCCGATTTCTCGCCGCGCCAGAGACTCCAGAAGATATTGAAGAAGAAAAATATTTGGCCGATGGCAATGATCATGGCGGAGATCGTGATCGCCACGTTGATGTCCTGAGCCGAGTCGGGAATGAACGCCGTGTCGCCATAGCTGTAGTAGCGACGCGGTAGGCCCAGGATGCCCAGATAATGCATCGGCAGGTACACCGCGTAGGCGCCCAGGAAGGTCAGCCAAAAATGGATCTTGCCCATGGTGGCGTTGAACATCCGGCCCGTGATCTTGGGGTACCAGTGGTAGATCGCACCGAACACGACCAGCACCGGCGAAACGCCCATGACCATGTGGAAGTGCCCGACCACGAAATACGTATCGGACAAGGGGAGATCGACGGTCACGTTGCCCAGGAAGAGGCCGGTAAGACCACCGTGGATGAACGTGAAAATAAACCCGATGGCGAACAGCATCGGGACATTGAGATGAATGTCGCCCTGCCAAAGCGTCAATATCCAGTTATAGACCTTGATGGCGGTGGGGACGGCGATGATCAGGGTGGTTGTGGCAAAGAAGAATCCGAAGTACGGGTTCATGCCGCTGACATACATGTGATGGGCCCAAACGATGAAGCTCAACACGCCGATGATGATAATGGCCCACACCATCATCCGATAGCCGAAAATATTCTTGCGGGCATGGGTGCTCAGCAGATCGCTGACGATGCCGAATGCGGGCAGGGCAACGATGTATACCTCCGGATGGCCGAAAAACCAAAACAGGTGCTGAAACAAAATGGGGCTGCCCCCGCCGTACTCCAGGTTCTCGCCCATCGAGAGGACCGCAGGCATGAAGAAGCTCGTGCCCAGGGTTGCGTCGAATGTCATCATGATGGCGCTGACCAGAAGCGCCGGGAACGCGAGTAGCCCGAGCACGGTGGCCATGAAAATGCCCCATATCGACAGCGGCATACGCATCAGGGTCATGCCGCGGCAACGGGCCTGTAATATGGTCGTGACGTAATTGAGGCCGCCCATGGTAAAGGCGGCGATAAATACCCCGAGCGATACCAGCATCAATTTGATACCCATGCCGGAGCCGGGGGTCCCCTCCAGAATCGCCTGGGGCGGGTACAGGGTCCAGCCGGCGCCCGTGGGCCCGCCGTCCACGAAGTAGCTGGCCAACAGAATGATGACCGACAGTAAATAGACCCAGAAGCTCAGCATGTTCATGTACGGGAATACCATGTCGCGGGCGCCGAGCATCAAGGGAATCAAGAAGTTACCGAAGAACCCTAGGAAAAATGCCGTGAGCAGGTAGATCACCATGATCATGCCGTGCATGGTGACGAACTGGTAATAGTTTTCCGGGGTGATGAACGAGAACGTGTTGGGGAAGCCCAACTGCAGCCGCATCAGGCCCGACATGACCAGCGCGATGATGCCGACAAAAGCGGCCACCAGTCCATACTGGATCGCAATCACCTTATGGTCCTGACTCCAGATGTATTTAGTAATAAATGTATCTGGATCGTGAAGTTCATGGTCTTGATCGGCGAGGGCTACATAGGCCATTGAAGTATTCCTTAAAACTAAGTCTTGAGTTCGGTCAGAGTTTTTCGCGGCTGGGGTTGTCTAGCCGAGCACTTTGTTGCGCCGGTGGCGGCAACGTATTGATGTAGGCAGCCAGGTCGTTGATGTGTTCATCGTCGCTCAGAATCTGCGCCATCATGCGCATTTGAGCGCCATAGTAGTCGCTCGGATGCGCGCCGCGGATGCCATCGCGGAAATTCTTCAACTGGGCGACCACATACCAATCGTTCATCCCCTGGGTGCGGGGTGCGTTCAGGGACCAGATGCCTTCGCCCTCCCGGCCGTGGCAGCTGCCACAGGTGCGGTACAGGCGTTTGCCATTGGCGATATCGCCTTGCACCGTCTGCTCCGGGGGCTCGTCGGGCAGGGTCAATAAGTAAGCGGCCACATTGTTCACCGCCGCGTCGTTCACGAGCGTGTTGGCCATGGCGGCCATTTGGACTCCGTAGATGTCGGCCGGGTCTTGGCCGCGCACGCCCTGTTTGTAATGCTCGATTTGGCGCTTGAGGTACCAGGGGTCCATGCCGGCTAGCTTGGGGGCATTGAGTAGCGGCAGCCCCTCGCCCTCGAAACCATGGCAGGCGGCACAAGTCGCATACTGACTCTTGCCTAGCACCGGGTCGCCGGCGGCGAGGGCATTGATTTCAGCAAATGTGGGTTGGGCGGCGAGCCAGGTGTCGAAATCTTCTTGTTCGTCCACCACTACTTTGCCGCGCATGGTGTGGTGTGCCAAACCGCAAAGTTCCTCACAAAGGATTTCGAACTCGCCCAGGCGTGTCGGGGTGAACCACAGATAAGTGACGGTCCCGGGGACGATGTCCATTTTGACCCGGAATTGCGGCACCGCGTAATCATGCAACACGTCCTTGGAGCGCAGCACGGTCTTGATCGGCCGGTCGAGCGGGACGTGCATCTGCGGGTTGGCCACCAGCACGTCATCCTGGCCATTGGGATCTCTTGGGTCTAGGCCGAATGCGTTGTCCGGGGCGACGAGCTTCGGGTCGACGGCGCCAAGCAGGCCATCGTCGCCGGGATAGCGATAGCTCCAATGCCACTGCTGTGCGACCACCTCGACCAACATCGCGTCTTCCGGAACGGTGACGAAACGGGCCCAGACCACTAATCCCGGTGCCAGCATGGCGACCACACCAACTGCCGTGATGCCGGTGAGCCAGTATTCCAACTTCTTGTTCTCGGGGTCATAGGCGGCCTTTTGGCCGCTACCCTTCTTATGGCGATACCGAATAATGGCGTAGGCCATGAATAGGTTGGTCGCAATGAACACGGCGCCCGTCACCGCGAAGGTGATGTCCACGGTCGTGTCGATCATGGTCCAATTCGAGGCGATGGGCGTGAAATACCAGGGACTCAGGAAGTGAAACGCTACGGAACCAATGACCAACAAAATGATGATTATCCCGATAACCATATTTTTCCTCTTACCAGCCTGCCTGGCTCAATTTCAATAGTAACGTGTCGACCGCGGACCAACCTGAAGGGGCATCATGATGTCGATTTTCGGCCACGTACGGTGCTTCCAGCTGTATGTTCCGCGCCGGCTTACCAACGCGATCTTCCTGTTTACGCGCATCGATCAAAGCGATGGTGCAGAGCTATCCTGGGCGCCCATTTAACGGGCCGCCCGCTGCCCCTGCGAGCGCCGGGATATTAACATACCCAAAAGGGCTAGCGTTCAATTTGATCACGGCGGCTGATATGCGACAATCCCGCGGTTAATCGAAGGGCCATGTGGCGGGCAGAGCGCCAGCCGCCGGTACCAGTGAAGCTGATTTAAGGGAGCAGGGCATTGAGCGATGCTGATGATGACGGCGAATTCTACGGCACGATGTTGTTGGCCGTGGCGTGCATGACCGCGATTTCTTTCGCATTATTCCTCCTCAAGGAGACGGTGGCCGGCGAGGTGGAGGCGAATCTCGTCTACGACCCTAACTACGAAACGCGGGTCCTGGAGCGGATTCGCCCTGTCGGCATAGCCGCGCTGCCGCCCGCGGAGGGGCTCGCCGCCGAAAGTGCGGGCTCTGCGGAGGCCGTTCCGCAGCCAGTAGCGGAGAAGCTGACCGGGCCCCAGGTCTACAATCAGGCCTGTTTCGCCTGCCACGGGGCCGGCATCGGGGGTGCCCCGAAACTAGGCGACGGTCCGGATTGGGCGCCGCGGCTGGCCCAGGGTCGGGAAGTGATCAACGAGCACGTTTTGCTGGGTTATACGGGCGAGCAAGGGTACATGCCCCCCAAGGGTGGCCGCATCGACCTCTCTGACGAGGAGATCCTGGCCGGGCTCGAGTATATGCTGGAGCAGCTACCCTAATCACGGTGCTCCGGCTGGCGGGGCGAGGAGACCAAGATGGCTGAGGGCATCTACGAAATTGCGCTGAAACGCATCGACGGTTCCGAGGCGAGCCTTGCGGACTTCCGTGGCCGCGTCCTGCTGGTCGTGAACGTGGCCTCCAAGTGCGGGCTCACACCCCAATACGAGGGGCTGGAGCGTCTATACGAGGCAAATCGGGACGCGGGCCTGGAAGTGCTCGGCTTTCCCGCCAACAATTTCGGCGGCCAGGAGCCGGGCAGCCACGCTGAAATCGTCGAGTTTTGCACTACCAATTACGGGGTGCAGTTTCCCATGTTCGAAAAAATCTCCGTACAGGGCGCCGACCTGCACCCGCTCTACGATCTCCTCATCGAGGCTCAACCCAGGGCCACACACAAGCCAGGCAGCGATTTCAAGGAAAAGCTTGCCGGCTACGGCATCCAGCAAGAAAACGAGACGGATGTCCTGTGGAACTTCGAAAAATTCCTGGTCAGCCGCAAGGGCGAGGTGGTGGCGCGCTTTGCCCCCGACGTCAGCGCCGACGACGATCTGCTGATAGCGGCGGTCGAAGCCCAGCTGGATGCCGGATAACCCGGCCGGCCCGACGCCTCTTCTGCCGCCGGCCGGCGGCCACCTACCACTGGACCCGCCTCAGTTGCATGGGCTCGCCCCCGGATGAGCGTGGAAGCCACGGAGTCGGAATTCCGCCGCGGTTGGGGGACCCTCCTTGCCTCCTGCGCGGGTTTGGCCTTCGGGGTGGCGACCCTGGCCATTAGCTACACCATCGGCGTGCTCATGGGCCCGCTGCAGGACGAGTTCGGCTGGAGCCGCGCTCAAATACTCGTCACATCGACGATCGTCAGCGTCGTGGTGGGGAGTTTGACGCTCGGGGTTGGCTGGCTGGCTGACCGAATCAACGTGCGCCGGCTGCTCATCGGCTCGCAGCTCGGTTTCGGGCTCGGATTCATTGCGCTGGGATTGTTCCTCAGCAGTCTGACCAGCCTCTATGTCCTTTACTTTTTCATGGCCTTGGCGGGCGTGGCGACGACCGCGGTGGCGTTCGCCAAGCTTATTACTAGCCAGTTCGTAAAGCATCGCGGGTTGGCATTGGGGCTGGCGATGTCCGGGTCGGGCTTCTGCGCTTTCCTCGTCCCGCCCTACCTCTCCTTCGTCGTCGAGACCTTCGGCTGGCGGGCCGGCTATTTTGCGATTGGCGCCCTGCCGTTATTCGTCGCGTTGCCATTGACCGTATTATTCATCGGCAGGCAACCGAAGGTCTCGGCAGCCAGACCGGTTTCGGTACCGTTGCAGCAGGCGGGTAGCGCCGGCAATTTCACCTTGCCCCAGGCACTGATTAGCTATCGGTTTTGGGCGACGTTCATGATTTTCGTGTTGGGCTCCTGCGTGATGACCGGGCTCATTACGAATTACGTGCCCATTCTCGAGGACGAGGGCTACAGCGCCACCCAGGCCGCCGCCATGGCCGGGACCTTCGGCATTTCCGTGGTGATCGGCCGCATCGTCGTCGGTTATCTCATCGATCGGTTATGGGCGCCGCTGGTGGGTTGTTTGATTTTCGTGCCGGCCGCCGTGTCGATTGCGCTGCTGGCCGGTGGTGGGTTGTCGACTGCCGGGTTGATTGCCACGATCCTGATGAGCGGTTTCGCCGCAGGGGCCGAAGTCGATCTCATGGGGTTTTTGGTCGCGCGGTACTTTGGCCTGCGTCACTTCGGCAAGATTTACGCCGCCATCTATATCGGTTTCGCTTTGGCCCCCGGCTTCACAACGCCGTTGCTCGGCGCTGCCCGAGACCACTACGGGGATTATAGTGTCGGCCTCTACGTGGCCGCGGTCGCCCTGCTGGGGGCCGCCGTGCTGCTGATTTCGCTGGGACGATATCCTCCACTTACCGGGGCGCCGCAGCGGGGTTAGTCCTCCATGGCCTCCAGGGCTCGGCGCTGCTCCTCGGCCGCTTTCAGCACCGTCTGCTCGGCCTGTCTGGCACGGTCAAGCGTATCGGTCTGCTCGCTCCAAACGTGACGTTCTTCCGGCTGCGCATCACTGCTCGGCTCGCTGCTGCAGGCGCATAAAATTGCACTCAGACAAGTGCCAACAACTACGGCTAAGGTCCTGTTCACGGCAGTCCTCCTAAGCAAGCCCGGTTGAGCAGGTGGTTTCCTTATACAATAGCGCGATGCGTAGTTCTGTGACACGGAAAACAGTTTGGCGGGCCTGCCTGAGCTTGGCACTGCTGTGGCCGGGGCAGCTGGCTTGGAGCCATGGCGGCGTTTATCTGGAAGAGGACATCTGTGTTATCCAGATCGGTTACCTCAAAGCGCATTTCACGGTGTTTCAACCCCAAACTCGCCGTTATCAGGAATACTGCGAAGACTTGCCGGATGTCACCGAGAGCGTGTTCGTGCTCGACTACGCACACGACGAACTATCAAGAACGCCTTTGGAATTCCGCATAATCCGCGACGTAACCGGCCAGGGAAGATTTGCGCGCTGGCGCGATGTTGCGAAGATCGATGACCTTGATGCAGCGACCGTATTTTTCAAGCCGGCTAACGTCGAGCCCGATGTTTTCATGTCGTTGCATGAATTCGATACGCCCGGTGATTACATCGGCATCGTCACGGCAACCGAGCCTAACAGTGGTGAGTTGATTCATGCGGTGTTTCCCTTCGAGGTCGGTTTTGCGGTTGGGTTGGGCTACTGGCCGCTGGTTGTACTGGTATTGATTTTGCTTCAGGCCAACTACTGGTGGCTGCGCCGCCGCGGGGCAGCGGGTCCGGCTGCAGCGATTGCGGTAATCGCGTGGCTAACGGCGGCGGGTGCCGTTCAGCCGGTACGGGCTGAAAGCGCAGCGCCCTTACCCAGCCAGCAAGTGGGTTCGTTGAACGTTACTTTGCAACCCGAGGTCGTCCCGATTCCCATGAACCGAATGCATCGGTGGACGGTGCGCGTCACTCGTTTACAGGGCGAACCCGTGGCGGATGCGGTAATAACGGTAGCGGGCGGCATGCCAAGCCACGACCACGGGCTACCGACGAGCCCGAGCGTCACCCACTATTTGGGTGACGGCGAATATCTCATTGAGGGTATGAAATTTCACATGCGTGGGTCCTGGGAGGTGTCGTTGACGATCACCCAGCGGGGCACCACCCAGGTTGCCACCTTCCAGATCGCTCTGTGACCGGCGCCGAGACCACATCGACGCCCGGGTGGTCCGCGGCGGCCATCGTCGTTGCCCTGTTGGGCCTGGGGCTGGGGGCCTGGTGGCTAGCCGAGTCGTCCCGTCAAGCGCCCTGGAGCGCCGCAGAGCGCAGCACCTTGGAGTCGCTTTGGCTGGGTTCGCTGCCGCCCCTGCCCGCGGATCCGAGCAACCGATTCGCGGACGATCCCGACGCGGCCGCGCTGGGTCAGCGACTATTCTTCGACCCGCGTCTGAGCGCCAACGGAGAAGTGGCCTGCGCCACTTGCCACCAACCGGCGAAGTATTTCACCGACGGCCTCGCCCGCGGTCGCGCAATCGGTATCTCGCGCCGCAATACCATCAGCCTCGTCGGCGCCGCCTACAGCCCGTGGTTGTATTGGGACGGGCGTAAGGATTCGCTTTGGTCACAAGCGCTGTCGCCCTTGGAGGATCCACAGGAACACGGCAGTAACCGCGTCGACTTAATTACGCTGGTGCACGCAGATCGTGCTTACAGAAGCGCCTATGAGCGCCTGTTCGGCCCGCTCCAGGATTTCAGTGGCCGGATACGATTTGCGCCGCCAGGTAACGCGGGCGCGAGCCCGGCCGCGAACCTGTCTGCCGAAGACAGGCAATTAGTGTCGCGGGTGTTTGCCAACATCGGCAAGTCGATCGCCGCATACGAACGTTTGTTGCGGCCCGGCGTAAGCCGTTTCGATCGCTACGTCGAAGCGGTGCTGGCTGAGGATCAACCACGCCAGCGGCAGCTATTCAGCCCATTCGAAAAGGCTGGTCTAAGGCTGTTTATCGGCAAAGCGAATTGCACGCAATGTCACAATGGCCCATTACTGACGAATAACGAGTTCCACAATACCGGTGTGCTTTCGGCGGCGGGGCAGGTACCCGACAAGGGCCGAATCGACGGCGTACGCATCGCGCGCGCCGACCCCTTCAATTGTTTGGGTACGTATAGCGATGCCGCCGAGGCGGATTGTGCCGAACTCATGTTTACCAAGACGGGCATCGAGGTGTTGGGCGCATTGCGGACCCCGTCGTTGCGCAACGTCGAGCAAACCGCGCCGTACATGCACGCCGGGCAATTAACTACCCTGGCGGCGGTGCTAGCGCACTACAACGAGGCACCGCCCGCAATGATCGGCCACAACGAAGCAAAGCCCTTGAACTTGAGTCGGCGTGAAATCAAACAGCTGCGCGCGTTCTTGGGCACGCTCAACGCCGCCCCTGCCACGGAGCCGCGCTGGCTGCGGCCACCGGAGCCGTGGCCCTTAGTCGAAGTCCCAGCTCAGCCGTAACCCCAGCGTGCGGGGCCGGCTTGGTCCGAACCAATGTGCCGGGATAATGCCGCCGTTCGGTTTCGCGCCATCCCAATAGAATTCATCGGTCAGGTTTTCGACATAGGCGATGGCCTTCCAGCCCCTGCTTGACGCATAGCCCAGCCGTAATGCGATCTCTGTCCAACCCCCCTGGGCGCCGGCCGGATCCGCCTGTAGGCCGCCCCCGGTTTCCGTTTGCCCGAACAGCTCCAGGCGGCCAAGCCAATCACCCTGGCGTGCCGGCCGTGTCGCCTGCAAGACAGCCGAGTACGACAACTCCGGTAGCTCCGGCAATGGGTTGCCTTCACAGATATCCAAGCCGTCGCAAATGGCTTGTACGTCATGGGCCTCGGTCTTGGCGTAGGCGGCGGAAAACTGGAGTTCCACGGTGTCGCTGAGGTTAATGTCAAGTGCGGCTTCCAGCCCCCAGCCATCAACCTCGCCGATGTTGTCGACGAGGACGCCGCCGCCCTGGCCGGGCACAACACTTTGGAGATCCTTATAGTCGTACCGATACGCGGCCACGTCGATGCGCGCTCGGCCGCCGGCAAACTTACCCTTGGCGCCCAATTCATAGGAAACGGCCTTTTCCGGCTCGAAGGTGTCGGGACGGGCTTCGGCCGGTGTGACGCCCAACGTGCCGTAGGCGACGTCGGGGAATATGGCGAAGCTGCCAAAACCGCCGGACTTATAGCCGGCCGTGACGCTGGCATAGGCCATCCAATCGTCAACCGGCCGCCAACGAACCAGTACCCGTGGGGTCAAATCGTTCCAGCTGCGCGTGTCTTCAAGAAACCCCGCGCTCGTGAATCCCAGCGCGAAAAATGGCCCTAGGTCGCTTTCCACATCAAAGGCGCGCATCTTGAAATTTTTCTGATCGTAGTTGTAACGCAGGCCGATGCTGGCATCCCACGTGTCCGTGAACGCATAGGTGAGGTCGACATAGGCAGCCCAGCCCTCGTACTTGCCAACCGCCCGGTTGCGTTCCACCAGGCCGTTGGGATTCGGCGTAAACACGTAGCCATAATAAGCCAGGTAGTCCGTGCAATTAGTGAAACCGTAGTAACTCAGGTAATAGGCACACATGACCTCTTCGTCGCCGGCCTGGGTGAAAAGCGCATCGATGTTCTCTTTGTAATATGAAACGCCGGCATACCAAGACAAAGGACCATTACTGTCGGAAACCAGGCGCAGCTCCTGTTCGAAGTAATCGCCCTCCTGGTCCTGGGCATAATCGTTGATGCGCAGCGGCGTACCATCGAAGTCCTCGGCGTAGCTGTAGCGATGATCCCGGAAACCCGTGAGTGACGTCACGGTCGCCCAGCCCAGGTCGTGTTCGATCCCGAGGCCAAAACTTAAGATCTCCGCTTCGTCGCGCTGGCCTAAACCGAGGTCGCTATCGGAATCCTGTATCGTGCCGCGCAACGCCACACCGAATAGGCTAGCCAGAGTTTCCCAACTGTCGCCTCGCTCGGTGGCCCGGTAAACGGATCCCGACTGCTTGCGATCCTCGAATTCCGCCATGAAATTCACGTCGGTGCGGTCGGTCTGAAAACGAAGGGATAGGCGAGCCGCTTGCTTGTCCACGCCGATGAGGTCTTCGCGGTTGCGATCGAAGACATCGCTGACGAAGCCATCTTCGCGCGCGGTGTAGCCCGCAAGCCGAACAGCGACTTGATCGCTGGCGGTGAGATTGATGGCGGCTTCGGCGACGACGTGGCCGCGTTCGGCAACGTCAACTTCGGTATAGCCGCTGGTGCCATCGAAATCGGGCCGGCGGGTGTGTACGCTAATGCCCCCGCCGATCGAATTACGGCCGAAGAGAAATCCTTGGGGGCCCCGTAGAACCTCGCCGCGGTCGATGTCATACAAGCTGGTGACGACGGCGCCATTACGGCCTTGATAGAGGCCGTTTTTGAAAATGGAAATGGACGGATCGCCGCCGACCCCGAAATCATTCGTCAACACGCCGCGAATATTGAGCGCGTCAATGAAACTGTCCTTGGAGTTGCCGGTTAGACCGGGTGTAAAGGACACCAAATCTTTGACATCATCGAGATTGACACTACGAATGAATTCACCGCTCAGGGCCGTTACGGCGATTGGGACTTCCGCGAGGGATTGCTCCCGTCGCTGGACGGTGACGATAACTTCTTCAATCGTATCCGCGACGCCAGCCGGCGATCCTATCCCGAGACCGGCGACGGTAGCGGCGGAAATCGAGCGTGCTAGGACACCTTGTGGCGACAACGCGAAGTGTTTGCGGCGCTTGGGCACAATGGACACCTCCCGTGTCAAGTTTGAGGAGGCGCGATAAGAGCATATCGTCCTGTTTCTGGCAAGCATTTATTAGCTTAAGTAAGGGTCCGCTCAGCCTCTAGGACGCCAGCCTGGTGAAGAATCTTCCGCATCGGTTCGAGCTGCGTTTGGTAGCGCCGCCAACGACCCACGGACCCACGGTGTACCGGTTCGCGAACTTGGACCGCGCTCGCCGTCGTTACGGCCCCGCCTTGAGCGTGGAAATTCAGGCAGGCGTCTTGCCAGGGGAGTTGCAGATAATCTATGAGTGACCGGGCATTCGGCTCGAAGCTTGCCGTGAGCGCTTCGTAATTCAAATCAAGGAAGCGTCCGGGGAACCGGCTGCGCCAGATTGCCATCAATTCGTGGTAGCGAACGAAATGCCGCGCCATTTCACCCTGCTCGTAGGAATGCGGATAGGCATCGGCGAACAGTTGCTTGTAGCTGGCGAAGCACGCATCCAATGGGTCGCGCACGAGGTGAACAATCTTGGCGCACGGCAGCGCCCGCAAGATTAGCGGAATGAACAAGAAATTGGAGGGTAGCTTGTCGACGAACCATTGTTTGGTGCCTTGGGCCCGCGCGCTGGCCCGTAAGTAGGCTTCGCCAAGCTGTTCGGCATCTATTTTCGCGGCTTGTGTCACCAGCTCGGCGCTAAACCGGTGTTTGCCCCGATAGTTCAATAGGCGACGCACAGACAACCCGAATTGTTGTAGTTCGCCGGCCGAATGGACGTCGGAATGGGCCGTGATAATTCGTTCCACAAGGGTCGTGCCGGTACGGGGCTGGCCGACGATGAAAATCGGCGCGGGGCCCTCGACCTGCCGTAATCCGTCATCTACCAGCCAGTCACTCGTATAGGTGGCCCGTAGTGCCGCGTACATTTCCGCTTCGGCGGCTTCGTCATAGGTGAACGTGCGGCGGCGCGCGGCGGCGCCGCGCGCAAAGGCTTCGAAGGCGCGCGGCCATTCCTGCAAGTCCTCTAATTCTTTGCCCAAAGCATAGAACAAAAAGGCCAGCGCCTGGGGCGGCTGGTTAAATTGCGCGATAAGTCGGACCAGAACTTCGACATGGCGTCTATCGTTTGCGGTCTTGAGGCCGGACAGAATCCAGTGTGCCTGGGCGTTATTGGGTGCGCGACCCAGCGCGGTCTGCAGTTCGGACTCGGCACGCTTGGTGTCGCCAAGAAACACGAGGCTGTTTGCGAGGTTAATGCGATACGGCGCGCTTTGCGGCTCAGCGGCAGTCGCTTTTTCGTACCAGGCCCGGGCCTCTTCCTGGTCACCCAACAAGGAATAAACAGTACCAATCAAATCCGCGATCACGGCATCATCGCCCGCGTGCCTTACGGCCTGAGTGAGGGCCCTATCCGCGCGGTTGGCTTGGCCAGCCGAAACGAATAGCCGTGCCAATTGCGCCCACGCGGCGCCATGCTCGGGCTGGAGGCGGGTGACCGAGCCAAATGCCGACACGGCGGTCTGGCGTTCGCCCATTTCCAACGCAATCAAACCCACAAGAAAGTGCGCGGGCACGCGCTCTGGGTCTGCCGCCAGTATTTCTCGGCACAGTTGGGCTGCCTGTTGAGTCTGACCCAATGTCAGCGCCTTGAATCCGTCGTGTAGTGCCGACTTTATCCAAGCGTCCGAGTTCGAGTTCGCTGTTGCCAAACCGGAACCCCCTTGCCGCAAAGTGTAAAAGTGTACCCCGAAAGCCTGCTAAGCTTTGGCCCGCAGATCAATCGTCTTGGATCCGTCGTGCCGAAAGACAAACGCCTGATTGTGTCGTTGTTCCTGATTGGGCTGATCGCTGCGGTTTTCTGGAGCCAATCGCGGGTGCCCGCACTCAGCGAAAAGGCCCAAATGGGCTTGCGCACGGACTTTGGCGCGATTGCATTCGACATCGTCCTGCCGGTCACGCCCGATCAGCCGGTCGTAGAGCGCGTTGGCCGGTCGAGCGTGAACTGGGCGTATACCAACTGGAAGGGAATGACCTTCGGGCTCCTGTTTGCGGCGGGAGTGCTTACCTTGCTTGGGGGCATACAGCGGCGAAGTTTTCGCCATGCGTGGCAAAATACGCTGGCCGGCATGTTTTTTGGTGCACCGCTTGGGGTCTGCGTAAATTGCGCCACGCCAATTGCCCAGGGGATGTATGCGGCCGGAGCGACCTTGGAAACCGCGTTGGCGACGTTGTTTAGCTCTCCAACATTAAACCCGATCGTGCTCACCATGGCCTTTTCTTTGTTGCCTTGGCAGCTCGGGTTGAGTCTGTTGGCCGGTGTGCTGCTGTTACTGGCCAGCTTGCCCTGGTTGTCCCGTCGGCTGTCGGTCGAACGGTCAACAACCTCGGTCGCGACGCCTCGCTTGCTCGCGGCGCCACCTCCCAACTACCCGCTCGTTGCGGATGGGTATGCGGCGGCAGCCGCGAATGTCATGCGTAGTTTTGTTCGGCAACTGCTGTACATCGGCGGACTTGCCATACCCCTCATGCTTCTCGCGGGCGTTCTCGGCGCATTGGTGATTGAGCTGGTTCCCTTCGATGTGGTGGCCACTTTCGAGCCCAATCTATTGAGCCTCCTGATCGTTGCGGTATTTGCCGTATTCCTGCCCGTGCCCATGGCCTTCAACGTCATTATTGTCATGGCGCTGTTGAGCAGCGGCTTACATCCCGCGTTCGGGGCGGTCTTGCTGCTGGGACTAGGGGCCTATAGCGTCTATCCGGCGGCCGTGATTGCCCGCTACATTTCGCTGCGGCTGAGTTTAGCGTTGGCGGCAATCGTCGTCGGATTGGCGGTTGTCAGCGGTATTACCGTGGGCTGGTATTTCGACGCTCAAGTCGACGCCCAAGCGAAAGCCTTGACCGAAGGATTGCGAACACCCGGCGATAGCGCTTACGAAAAAGCCGCGGCGGTATGTTCGGCTTTGCCGACCCGCCTTCAACTTGCCTGTCTTGGTCAGAATCTGGACGAATTCACTAAGTTGATCGCGGACGAAGGTTTGTGTGAGACCCGTCCGGATGCGGTGAGTGAGCGCAGCTGCCGCGACCAGCTCCAGGGTTTCCGCGCACAACGGCAGGCGATGACCCTGCGCGCTCCGGAGCTTTGTGAGGGCATTGTCGACATGGACTTGACAGTCGCCTGCGTGGCCGCCGCCGTTTTGGAGTTGGCGCGCCACAGCCACGACATCGAGGTCTGTGACCAGCTCGGCGAAGCAAGAATAATCCGCGTTTGCCGCGCCCAGTATGTAAACGCGAGCTTGTTAGCGAACCGGGATACCGCAGTTTGTAATCAGCTTAGCGGACAAGAGCGAAAGGACTGCGATATCAATGCGGCTATCTATGGGTTTGCGGACACCCGAAATTTTACCGGTTGCCTGAGTCTGCCCGCGGACGCGCAGGAGCATTGCCGCTATGTGATCGCGTCTGCGATGATCGGCCGCAGCGGCGATGCCTCCGGTTGCGATCGGCTGACGGCAGAACGCAACGTCACGCGCTGCCGCGACCAACTTGCGGCTTGGCGGGCCGAAGAGGCGCGTTCGATGACCGCCTGTGCGGCGATCGCGACACTCAGCCTGAGGGAGGCTTGTACCTTGCGCGTCGCGCGCGGCGAGATCCAACGTCAAGTCAACGACTTCGCACTGGCCGCAAATCTTACGGTGCCACCTGCAGCAGCGGTAACGGCTACGGCAGGGCGCCCCCCGGAGTCGGCGATTCCGAATCTCTACGCGTCTGCAAGCGCGGTCTTCCAGAATGCGAAGTTACGCGTCACCCGCGTTCCCTACCCGGCTCGGCGCGGGGTTGGCGGCGCCGGCTTCTCCGTCCACCCAGGCCGAGAATTCGGTATTACGGAGACTTGGGAGTTTCGCATGACCGACTTCTTCGAGCCTTTCATTATCGGCAAGGGGATCGCCGCGGGTGATTACGACGATGACGGTTGGACGGATTTGTTGTTGGCGACCCAAGCCGGCGTGCGATTGTACCGGAACATTGGCGGGCGATTCGAATCGGTCAGCTTTGGCCAAGGGGCCATGGGGGTTGCGAACCTGTTTGTCGTGGCTTTTGTGGACGCAGACAACGATGGGCGCAAGGATATCTTTGCCTCCGGCTATGGCGGCCGCAACTTTCTCTTGATGAACAGCACCACCGGCTTCGCTTCCGCTGGGCTGCAAGTCCTCGATCAGGATCAGCGCTTGACCATGGCGGCAGGGTTCGCCGATTTGGATCGCGATGGCCTTTTGGATGTGTTATTGGGTAATTGGACCAGCGGGGTCGAGCAGTTGTTCTCGCCGCATGAGTCCGCCAACATCATTCTTTTCCGGCGCGGCGATGGCTATGCGCGGCAGCCGCTAGACAGCGTCAAGGGAGAAACCAACACGGTGCTGCTCTCCGATCTCGACGCCGATGGCAACATCGATATTATCGCGGGCAACGATCATGCGATTCCGGACATCTTTTGGCGAGGCAACGGCAAAGGTGCCTTCGAAGATCTGCGCAAACAGTGGCCAATGATTCCAGCGACCTCCATGTTTACGATGAGTCTCGAGACCGCCGATTTCGATAATGATTTGCGCCCGGATCTATTCAGTACCGATATGACCTTCGCGCAGAGTTCTAAGCAAGATTATTGTGCGGCGGCCCTCGACGCGAACGATGCAGCGGTCTGTCGCCAGGCCCTCGCGGACTACGAGTTGTTTAACCGCGGAAGCCCTTTGGATTGTGAAGCGGAGTCCGCGAGCCGCCGGCTCGACTGTTACGTCGCCTTCTCGATAAAAGCGGCCAAGACGTTGCGCGACCCACAGTATTGCCGGCGCCTCCCGGACAAGGGTGGGGCCGAGTATTCGTTGTGCACACATCTAGCAACCAAGCTGCCCGCCGAGGAACCGGTGGACCAGAGTGAATTCTTGCCACAAGTGCAACGTAACATGCTCCTTCTCAATCGCGGCGACCGGTTCGAAGACGCCAGCGAGGAATTTGGGGTCGCTTCCAGCTATTGGAGCTGGAACGCGCAAGCCAATGATTTAGACAACGACGGCTGGGTCGACATCTACGTGGGCAATGGGTTTCACTTCGGCGATAGCTTTTACGAGATCCAGGACAACGTGCTGTTCCACAACCTCGGCGGCAACGGATTCGAGTCGAAAGCGGCGGAGTGGGGGCTGGCGGATCCGGTGAACACCCCGAGCTATGTGTACATCGATGTCGACCGCGACGGGGATTTAGATATCGTGGCCACCGGCGTGTTGTTGCCGCCGCGCGTGTACGTCAATGAGCAGGCGTCCGGCCGCTCAATCAGCGTGGAGTTGCGCGACCAAGTGGGCAATAGCGCCGCGATTGGCGCTCAAGTGACCCTCCGGTATGGCGGTCGGGCTGGGTTACAGCAAAGCAAGCAACAAAAACTCAGCGGGGGATTTTTATCCTCGGGCAACCCGCTCCACTTCGGTGTCGGCGATCATGACGAGGTAGACGAGATTGCGGTACGGTGGCCCGACGGGGAGACGAGCTTGCAGCGGGGCCCCCTTCCGGCCGATAGTGTTTATCGATTTGAGCGGAGGCAGTAAGAACATGGCTAGCATTGGCGAACAGATACGACGCAATACCGTAGCGTTGATCAGCTTGGTCGTTGCGATTACTAGCTTGGGTTATAACACCTGGCGTAATGAGGCCAGTGAGGGTAATCGCAATATTCGCGTGGCGGGTATGGAGACCATCCAGGAGCTCGCCGGACTGCAGCAGGTGGTGTTTTTCGGTCGCTTTCAGCCAGAGGATTTTCGTGGCGACCCAAGGGTGGGGTGGGTACACGTTTTGGCAGTAAACGATTATGCCGCCGTGATGCCGAGCCAGGTGATGCTCGCGGCGGATGGACTGGTGGCGACTTGGCAGAGTAATTTCGCGGCCTTGGCGGAGCAAGACGAGCAGGCCTACGCCGATATCGATCGCCAAATCGACGCTGTTAAGGCCGCGACCTTGGCGGCGTTGGCGGAGTTGAACTAATTCTGTGAGCGATGCGGTCGTTACCGTGGACGTCCAATACCTGCGCAAGCACATTGCCGCCTGCCATTTGCTTATCGATAACGGCCGGGCCGCGTTCGTCGACTGCGGAATAGCGTCGTCGGTCCCACTATTATTGGCGGCCCTGGAGCAAGCGGGCTTGGCGCCCGAAGCCGTGGATTGGGTTTGCCCTACCCACGTGCACCTGGACCACGCGGGGGGTGCGGGTCAGCTCATGGCGGTACTGCCCAACGCCACTTGTGTCGTGCATCCGCGCGGTGCCCGTCATCTGATCGATCCAGCGAAGCTCATCGCGGGCTCGGTGGCGGTTTACGGTGAGGCAAGATTCAGGGAAATCTACGGTGAGGTGGCGGCTATCGACCCGGCTCGGGTCCTGATTGTCGAGGACGGCAGCCGCTTAGCCCTGGGCCGACGCGAATTGGAGTTTATCCATACCGAGGGCCACGCCAAACATCACTACTGTGTCATCGATCTAGAACGGTCCGCCATCGTGTCGGGCGATACGCTCGGCATCTCGTACCGCTGCTTCGATACTGACGAGGGCGCATTCGTATTCGCCACGACTACCCCGATTCAGTTCGATCCCGATGCTTGGCTCAAGTCTTTGGATCGCATTGAGCGCTATGGTTTGCAGGCCGCCTACTTGACGCATTTCGGCTGTGTTACGACGATGCCGTCACTGTTGTCCCAGCTACGTCGATCGTTGACTGATTTTACCGCGTTGGCCCGCGAGCATGCCGCTGTCCCGCAACGCACGGCTCGCATGCGCTCCGAACTGTTCGAGCTGCTGTGCCGGCGTCTCGATGAGCACGGAGATACCCGGGACGAGGCGAGTCGCCGCGAGTTGTTGGATATGGATATAGAGCTGAACGTGATGGGGTTGGAAGTTTGGCTCGACCGCCTTGCCGCTTGAGTCCATGCGTCTCGTTAGCTGGAATGTGAATGGCTTGCGCGCCTGCGCCAAAAAGGGCTTCTTGGCCTTTCTCGACGCTGCCGCGGCGGACATCGTGGCGCTCCAGGAGGTCAGGGCGCGGCCTGACCAATTGGAAACCGGGGTCCGGTCGCCCCCGGGCTGGCATGCTTATTTTTTCCCTGCTGAGCGACCGGGCTACAGCGGTGTCGCGATTTACGCGAAATTTCCAGCGTCCAAGGCGGAACTGACGCTAGGGGAGGCACGCTTCGATGCAGAAGGGCGGTTTCTCGTGGCCCATTTCGGCCGCCTTGCTGTGGCCAGCGTGTATTTCCCCAAGGGCAGCGGTCGCAACCGCGACAACAGCCGTGTGCCGTACAAACTCGATTTCTATCGCGCGGTGTTCGAGAAGATCCAAGCCTTGCGCCGGCGCGGCCCCGTGTTCGTCGTCGGTGACTACAATACTGCCCATCGGACGATCGACCTCGCGCGGCCGCAATCCAACCGGCGCTCTAGCGGGTTCCTCCCGGAAGAGAGAGCCGAGCTTGACCGCTGGCTTGACGCCGGTTGGGTGGACAGTTTCCGGCAACGGCATCCCGCAGAGCCGGGCCACTACACCTGGTGGCGCCAATGGGGGGGAGCCCGCGCCGACAACGTGGGTTGGCGCATCGACTATGTGCTCGCTTCTCCGGGTGCGGCACGCTTCGTTGAAGAGGCCTTTATTTGGCCCGCGGTCACGGGGTCCGATCATTGTCCCGTGGGAGTGGATTTCGAGGCTCCCGCCGGTCTCAAACGCTGACGTTTCCGGCACTGGTCGTTTCGCCGGGGATGGTATGCGAGCGCCGAGTTCTGCATGATTGTTGCCGTGCGCCCCCCTTCCATTGCCATCACCGGTCGGTTCCAGCCTTTTCATCGCGATCACCTCGACTTGGTGGTGCATGGGCTAAAGTTAGCGGACCGGGTCATCATCGGGATTACGAATCCCGATCGCCGTTCCCTAAAGGCGGTGCCGAGCAGTGCCCATCGTCACCAAGCCGGCGCCAACCCGTTTACCTACCTAGAGCGCCAGCGCATCATTCGCGCGGCATTGAACGGCGCTGCTGTCGACCTTGGTCGTTATGAAATCGTGCCATTTCCCTTGGATGCCCCCAACGTGTGGCCTGACTACATTTCTTTGTCGACCCCGCAGCTCGTGCGGGTTTTTTCCGATTGGGAGCGCGACAAAGTGACGACGCTACGTAACGGCGGCTACGAGGTAGTGGTATTGGATGGCGATCCTGCAGACAGAATATCTGCCAGCAACGTCCGGGCCGCGATGGCGGCGGGCCAGCCCTGGCAACATTGGTTGCCGCGGGGCAGCGCCGAGGCTCTGATCTCTTTCTCCGGCCAGAACTTGGAACAACGCTGTGCTCGAGTGGATCAGGACGAATGAAATCCGACGATCGCGTCCCGGTCATGCTCGTCGTGTTGGACGGATTAGGCGACCGGCCCTCGGCCGAACTCGGCGGACGAACGCCCTGTGAGGCGGCCGCGACGCCCGTCCTGGATCGGCTGGCGGCCCAGGGTAGCAGCGGCATGCATGTGCCCTTTGGCCCGGGCCGGGCCACATCGAGCGAAACGGCGCATTGGTCCTTGTTCGGTTTCGAGTCCCTAGCGTTTCCCGGCCGCGCCGCTCTGGAGGCCTTGGGCGTCGGGCTCCAGCCGCCGCCAGGCGTACCACTGTTTCATTTTGCACTGCGCGCCGGTGACCTTCGCGACGGCGCTTTGTATCTAGGCGCGCGGGCGCGGCCCGGTGTGGACGACGCCGAGGCCGAGGCGCTGTTCGCCGCACTGGATGGCCGCGAACAGGACGGCGTGACGTTTCGCCATTATCCATTGCGTACCGGAGAATGCGTCTTGGTCGCGGACGGTGCGCCGAGCCGCGACGTCAGCGATTCCGATGCGTTGTTCGATCACTTCCATCCTTGGATGCGGCCCGTCGCCTTGGCGGACGCAACCGACGCGGAAGGGGCGGCGAGCTTTGCCGTGACCCTGGAGCGGTGGTTGCGGGCAGGTCGAGAAATATTGCGCGAACATCCCATCAACGTAAGACGTCGCACGCGAGGTCTGCCGGCACTCGACGTGCCGGTGACCAAGTGGGCCAGTCTGATTGATCCGGCGCTGCCGACATTTGCACAGCATGTGGGAATAGACGGCGCCGCGGTAACCGATACGGCACTTTACCGGGGTCTCGCGAAGCTGTTGAAAATGCAGGCAGTGGACCTAACCTATGACGCCAACGCGCCAACGGCAGACATGTTGGCGCGCATCGAGGCGGCAGAGACATTGCTCGAGCACGTCGACTTCGTACATGTACATGTCAAGGCCACCGACGCGGCGGGCCACACCAAGAGGCCCGCCTTCAAGCGCGATGTGATCGAGGCAACCGCGGCCGGCCTCGAACCGCTGCTGGCGTTAGCGCGACGCGCCGTGGTTGCGGTGACCGGCGACCATGCCACGCCCTCGGTCGGCCAACTATTACACAGTGGCGATCCCACGCCGTTCGTGGTTGCGGGGCCGGGGATCGCCGCCGATGGGGTGCAACAGTTCGGTGAGTGCTACGCTATGTCCGGGAGTTGCGGCCGGCTTCTGGCGGCAGATGTCTTGCCACTGTTGGTCAGTTTCGCTAACCGTCCATTTTTTCTCGGCCATAGGCCCGGTCCTTGGGCCGGTGCCGCGTTGCCCAATACACCCGAACCCATGCCAATAGATTAACAGGAAGGAAACCATGTCAGCATTGCCGGAACCGAGCCCACTGGATGCCGAATTACGGCTACCCGAACACTTGCAAGCGATACTCGGCAGCATCGAGACACTTCATGCCGAGGAAGTTGCGCCGCGGGAGCAAGCGTTAAAACATCGACTCAGCGACGAGTCTCAATACCTGGACACCGACGGGAAGCTGCATCCGGAAATTATCGAGGCGCGGCGCCAAATCATGGCTGCTGCCGGCGCGGCCGGGGTCTATAGCGCGCATCTACCGAAACGCCTCGGCGGCGGCGGATTGGGCCGCACCGACATGATTTATGTCGAGGAGAAAGTCTATGGCTACGGCTGTCGGCTGAATCCGGCTCTGCTGTCCTGGTCGGAGGGGGCGACGCCACGGTTGCTTTATTGTCACGAGCATCAACGGGAACAATTTACGGATCCGTTGGTGCGGGGGCAAAAGACGAGCTTGCATGCGGTGACGGAATCCGGTGCCGGGTCTAATCTATTCGACATGAAAACCCACGCGGTCAAGCGCGGTGACGATTGGGTGCTCAGCGGCGCGAAGGCTTATATCACGAACGCTTTCGATGCCGATGTTGCGCAGGTCTTGGCGATGACCCATCCAGGCCATGGACGACGCTCGTTTACTTATTTCATGTTCGATACTCGGGAGTATTTGAGCAAGGGCTATCGGATCGGCAAGGTTTATCAGACGATGTTTGGCGACGGTTATACCGGGGAGATTTTCTTTGACGACATGGTATTGCCCGAGTCCGCCATCATCGGTGAGCCTGGGCAGGGCTTTGATATCGCGGTGATGTCGTTTAACTATACGCGTATGCGCCGGGCCGGCATGTGTTCGGGCTGGTCCAAATATCTCATTGAGCAGAGTTTAGATCGGGTTAAGTCGCGACAGATAGGCGACAAGCCGCTGGGCGCCAATCAGGGCATCCAATGGATGCTAGCGGACATGTATGTGGATTGGCTCCAGGCGCGTTCGCTTTCGCTGGAAGTTGCCCGCGCTATCGATTCACCGGGACCTTGGTACCGGCTACCCAGGCCGAAAGACGAAATCCGCAAGATTTGTGCATTGAAAGTCAGCAACGACGAGTCGTTTTATCGGGTCGCCGACCGAGCCTTGCAGGTGCACGGCGGCTATGGGGTGATGCGCAATACCGAAGTCAACAAGCTCTTCCAGATTGCGCGCAACTTACGAATTCCGGGGGGAACGGATGAGGTGCAGCGCACGACCATCGCGGAGACACTGGGGTTGCGATTCGAAGCCTCGAAGTCGGCCCCCGCTTCGGCCGGTAAGACTCGCCAGTGAGCGCGGCCGCACCCGCTGATCATGGCGCGCCCGTGGCGGCAGGGCTGCGGGCCTTGGCGGAATGCGGTGGCTGCGCCGCCAAGGCGGAGCCCCTGATGGTGGCGTTGTTGACGAGTCTGTTGGCCAGCAGAGGAACGCCGGATGCCTCGGTGCTGGCCGGGTTGGCGCCCTCCGATGACGCTGCGGTCTATCGCCTGGACGATGATCGAGCGTTGGTCGCCAGTGTCGATTTTTTTCCGCCGTTAGTGGATGACCCGACGGATTATGGCACCGTGGCAGCAGCCAACGCCGTCAGCGACATCTATGCGATGGGCGGTACTGTTGCGTTTGCCTTGATTATCTCCGGGTTTCCCGAGGGGGTCGCCACCGAAACCGTGGCGGCCACTAATGCCGCGGCTGCCGATGTGGTCGCCGCGTGCGGCGGGCAGGTGTTGGGTGGCCATAGTATTCGTTGTAAGGAACCGGTGTTCGGTTTGTGCGTGCTGGGCTTCGTTCATCCACAAGCCGTGTGGCGCAAATCCGGGGCCAAGCCCGGCGATGTACTGATGCTGTCCAAGCCGCTGGGCACCGGGGTGCTCCTGTCCGCGGGCTTAGCAGCGGGTGTGGGTACGGCAATCCAAAGTATGTGCGTGACCAACAGGGACGCCGCCGCGGCATTGGCGGCCGGGCCCGTATCGCCGAGCGCGGTAACCGATGTGACGGGTTATGGGCTCATCGGGCACGCCGCCGAAATGGCGGTGCGCTCGGAAATGACCTTCGAGATCGAGTCTCCCCGGGTGCCGTTGTTGTGCGGCGCGCTGGAGGCCGCGCGGCGGGGTTGTCGCACCAGCGCCGACTCTAGTTTGAGGTTGACCCCTAACGTGACGTTGGCAAAAGATTTAGATTCCGCGGTAGCGCAGTTGTTGTACGATCCGCAAACCTCCGGGGGGTTGCTCGCGGCGGTAGAGGTCGCTGAGGTGTCCAGGTTGGCAGCGCACGGATTCCGACGAATTGGTTGCGTTGAAGCTGGACCGGCTGCAGTTATCATTAGCTGAGTGGAATGGCCAAGGGGGATGAGGGTTGCTTCGAGCGCGACAACGGTTAGGCAAGTTTCGGATTGAGCGGCGCCTCTCCAACGGCCCCATCGCCGAGGTGTATCAGGCCTACGATACGATTCATGGTATTCGCGTGGCGCTCAAGGTGCCTCACCCGAGTGCGATGGATGAAGTATTCTTGGCGGACTTCAAGCGCGAGGCCCGTTTAGCGCCGTTATTGGAGCATCCGAACATCCTCCCGATCCGCGATGCGTCCTTTATCGATGGCCGCTTTGTCATCGTCATGCCCTTGGGTGAGCGTAGTTTGGGTGAGCGGATGCAGCGGCGGATGGCGGTTGCCACCGCGATGGACCTCACCGAACAGATGCTGGCGGCCGTGTCGCACGCGCATGACTGCAAGGTCATCCACTGCGATATCAAGCCAGACAACTTCATTCTGTTCGATGACAACACCTTGCGGTTAACGGACTTCGCTTTTTCCAAATTGGCACTGCGAACCATCAAGGCGTCAGGATCGGGTACGGTCGGTTATTTGGCCCCGGAGCAAGCGCTTGGACGACCCATGCTTCAGTCTGACGTTTTTTCGCTAGGGCTGGTCATCTACGAGTTGTTCACGGGCTATCTGCCGGAATGGCCTTACCAATGGCCGCCCGCGGGTCACGCTCGCCTCAAGGGTAAACTGAAACCTTCGTTGATTCCCTGGTTGCGGCGCGCTTTGGAATTTCGACCAAAAGACAGGTTTCAATCGGCGATTAGCATGTATCGGGAATTCCGGCGGCTTCGCAACGGCGGCACTCGGCGACGCACGGAGCGTGGTAATGGCCGGCGGCAAGATTGGCAGGCTGTGCGTTTCAAAGAATTTCAAAAAGAGTTCAAGCAACAGGTCGCCACACGGCATACGTGCAGGCATTGCTCGGGCCCCGTGTCCGAAGCCATGGTGGCATGCCCATGGTGCGGCGCCAAGGATCACCTCAAGGGCCACGAAACCGACTATCCTGCCACGTGTCCGCGGTGTAGTCGTGGCGTCAAATTGGATTGGAACTATTGCGCCTGGTGTTATGGGCCGGGCTTCGAAACCGAAACCAAGCGTCGCTACGCGGATCGGCGCTACACTACCCGCTGTAACAACGCAAAATGCAAGGGTCCGCTAATGCCTTTCATGCGTTACTGTCCATGGTGCCGCTCGAAGGTCAAACGCCGTTGGCGTCTCGACGAGACCAAAGCGACTTGTCCGTCGTGCGATCAAGGGATCGCGGCGGATTACTGGTCGGTTTGCCCTTGGTGTACCAAACAGTTGGAAACCTAGGCCGGCAGGTGGCAAAGCGCAACAACAGCAGCACCGCTCCGAGTAGTGAAGGCGCATTGTACCTGGGCGATCAGGTTAGTTTGAGCGGCTCGCATCAATTTGATAGTGGGAGCGTCGAAGTTCGAAGCCTGCGATCGCCCGACAAGGAAACGCCCAACGAAGACTCCGCGGCGGTGATCCCACTCGGCGAAGATACGGTGATACTCGCGGTGGCCGATGGGGTGGGCGGTGCAAAGGCCGGGCGGGAAGCTTCCAATATTGCCGTGACTATTCTTCAAGAAAGGTTGAACGCGCCTGGTTTGGGGGAACGGGGTCTACGAGCAACGGTGCTGGACGCGTTGGAAGATGCCAACGCGGCCGTCATGGCTTTGAATGTCGGTGCGGCAACGACCTTGGCGGTCGCAGAGATCTGCGCCAATGAGATACGCAGCTATCACGTTGGAGATTCTGAAGTGATCGGCGTGGGTCAGCGCGGGCGCCGCAAGTTACAGATCACGCCCCACTCTCCGACCGGGTTCGCCATCGAGGCTGGAATTTTGGACGCCGAGGAGGCGCTTCACCACATGGAACGGCACATTCTCTCCAACGTGATAGGTGCGGAGGACATGCGCATCGAAGTCGGGACGGCGATTCGCCTGGCGCCGCGCGACACCGTATTGTTAGCCACCGACGGGCTGCTCGACAATTTGCGCGTCGACGAAATGATCGAGATCATCCGCAAGGGACCGTTGGCTGTTGCTGCCGATAGGCTCGTCGAGTTAGCGACCCATAGGATGGGGGGCGATGGTCTCGAGGACCCGAGTAAGCCCGACGATCTGACGATCGCGCTCTACCGGCCGCCGCGGCGATAAAGTATTCGCGGGTCGTCGAGTTATACTAAGCGGCCTAAACTTAGAGAGCGTTGCAAATGGCAAGTGTGGTATCCGTTCATGAGACGCCCGATGGTGGGGACATTGCTGCTCGCTATGCCGAGTTCGTTTGCGGTTTCGCATTGGATGCCGTTCCGGATGAAGTCGTTGAACGCGCTCTGTTGTCAATACTCGACGGCATTGGTGTCGGCCTAGCCGCCACGCGGTACGATTTTGCCAAGGCCACCATTGCGGCCATGACGGAGCTTGGCGGCGCTGGCGAATTTCCCGTGATCGGAGCGTCGGCGCGGTTACCGCTGCGGGATGCAGTGATCGCCAACGGTACCCTGATCCATGGGCTCGATTACGACGATACGCACAGCGCCAGTATCGTCCACGCCACCGCAAGCGCATTGCCAATGATGCTGGGGATGGCACAGGCCAGTGCCGCCAGCGGAGGCAGCGCGTTGAGTGCGTACCTCATCGCCGTGGAAGCGGCTGCCCGGATCGGGCAGGTCGCGGAGGGCAAGTTTCAGGCCGTCGGTTTTCATCCCACCGGCGTCGTCGGCGCCTTCGGCAGCGTACTGGGGGCGGCCTTTCTCAAACGCCTGAGCCCCGCCGAGTTGGTGAGTGCCCAAGGCATCGTTTTGAGTTTTGCTTCCGGCAGCCTTGAATTTCTCAACGGCGGTGCCTGGACCAAGCGGATTCATCCGGGTTGGGCGGCTGCGGCGGGTATCACCGCCGCCACCCTGGCCGGCCACGGCTTCGTCGGCCCGACCAAGCCCTACGATGGCCG
>JAHEKG010000004.1:26447-40101 GCA_024638475.1 Rhodospirillales bacterium
GCGAAGACGGCAAGCGCTCGTTGCACTTGGCGGTTAAGGGGCTGGGCAAACAGTGGGAAATGCAGCGGGTGGCTATCAAGCCTTACCCGGTGTGCCACTTTAATCACGCTTTCGCCGATGGGGTGTTGGCGCTGAAGGAGAGCGCCGGCCTTGACGCTGCCGATGTGGAGTCGATGACCGCCTGCATTCACCCGAAACAAATACCCGTCGTCTGTGAACCGGCGGCCCTGAAGCAAAAACCCCAAAGCGATTATGACGCCAAGTTCTCAGTACAGTTCGTGATGGCCGCCGCCATGGTGCGTGGGCGCTTTACGCTGGAGGAACTAGAGGATGAGGCATTGAACGACCCCGCAATCCTCGAGTTATGCCAGCGGGTGCAATTCGAACCCTGGCCCGAATCGCGATACCCGGCGTACTACTCCGGGCAAGTGCGTATTCGCTGTCGCGACGGCCGCGAACTTGTCCACACGGAGGCCGTCAATCGGGGCGCGGACGAACGTCCACTCACCCGCGCGCAAGTGGAAGATAAGTTTTTCGATAGCGCCGGCTACGCGGTTGATCGGCAAAACGCCACCGCCATACGCGACGCAGTGTTTGGGTTACCGACGGCGCGCAATCTCGATGAGCTGCTGTTGGCCATCGCGGGGGGCGGCTAAACTATAACGTCTGTCTAGCCAGGTTCGCTCGATTCCGGCCAAGTTCGAGAACCATGATGCCCCCGATGACGAGCAACGCCCCGGCGCCTTGCTGCAGCGTAAGCCGTTCTCCGAGGAACCACCAGGCCAGCACGATCGTCGCCAAAGGCCCGACCGTCGTAATAATGGCCGCACGCTCGGCACCGATCATGCGGATGCTCTCGCCAATGAGAAACAGGGGAGTGACGGTTGCGGCAAGGATAAGTCCCGTCATTAACCAAGCAATATCAGGATGCGAGGGCCAGCCGACTCCGCCGCTCACGAAACCGTGTACCGTCAACCCCAAACAGGCGGCGGTCATGGCGTAAACGGTCGAGTTGATACTCCCGACCTGGGTGTTGACCCGGTCGTTGGCGAGAAAGTAACAGGCCAACGCGACGCCCGAGGCCAGCACCCATAGCGCGCCTTGCCAGTTTGCAGCCACTAAAGCTCGATCTATGCCCCCAATTGCGAAGAAGACACCGAGCCATGCGATGACGACGGCAACGACGGCGCGCAGATCCGGCCTGCGTTTGTCGATGAGCCAACGGCCGAATAGGACAAACGCGGGATAGCTAAAGAGAATTACCCGCTCGAGCGCCGCGCCGATTAAAGTTAGTGCATAGAAGTTTGCTAGGGCACCAAGGTAGTAGCCCATGAAGCCTGCGAACGCGGCGACGGCGACGGCTTTCGGGTGCACTACAGCACGCTGTAGCGGCTGGCCGACCAGCAACGCCCAGGCCCAAAACACGGGCATCGCTAGGAAAGCCCGGAATGTCGCGACGGACTCATAGTCCATTCCGCGGGCGAAAAGCAATTTGGCGAAGATGCCCTTTGAAGACAGCAACAGGGCCGCAACGACCGCCGCTATGATGCCCAGCGCCGTTTGGCGGTCCGGCCTTGGGTCACTCAAAAGGTTCTAGCCGCTGGCAACGCGCTCCAACGAGGTACTGGCTTCGAGTTCATCGATCACCTCGGTGGCGGTCATCACTCGGCCCCACAAACGCTCGAAACTGGTCAAGGTCCAATGTTGCATCTCGTCACTACAGGTGCCGGTGGCGTCGCTCACCAGGGCTACGCCGTATTGGCGATCCGCGGCCTCCATGGCCGTCATGCCGACACAGTTGTTGGTGGATACCCCGGTAACGACGAGTTCGGTAATGGCGTGGGTGCGCAAGTAGTTGTCGATCGCCGTGGACCCAAACGCGCCGATGGTGACCTTGTTGAAAACGGGTTCTCCGGTTTGTGGCTCCAGCCCCGGCACGATGTCGTGTTCAGGATTGCCGGCATGGTTATTAGTGGCCTCGAACCATGCGCGGAGATGAGTGGGCGAATCGCTGAAGTCAGCCTGTTTCGGGCCCAGGGTGACATGAATGACCGTGGCCCCCACACCCCGAAAGGCGGCTAGCAGCCGCTTGATATTGGGGACAATGAGTTGGTCGATCCGATCAAAACGGTAGGCGGCTTCTTCCAAGCGGTTTTGCCGAGCTAACAGTTTCCCCAAACCGTGATTGCGGCTACCGCTGGCGTTTTGCATATCGACGATAACCAGCGCCGTAGTGGCTGCGTTTAGCTGTACGGGGCGGGTGTACTCGTTGACGAACGTAGGTTGGGCCATGGGCTTATCTCTGCTCTGTTTAGCGAGACTTTAGCCCATTCGTCGGGTTTGTGCAGCAGACTAGGCGGCCGGCGCGCGTTTGGCAGGTTCGCCGACCTTCGCTTCGGTGCTGGATTCCGCTGCAGATTCGTAAGCTCTGGCGAGTTCTTCCGCGAACAGGTGGGGAAACTGGCCGGGCGGGTGCTGGGTCATGACTTGGTAGAGTTCCGTGTATAGGTCCCAGTATTTCATCTTGTTGGCGGCGCCCAGAATGGCACCACGCTTCATTCCCCGATCAAACTTGCTCTGCAGTTCCTCCGGATCCAGGCGTTCGATGAAATCGATGAATGCTACGAACATGGCGCTCAGCAGGGAATGCTGGTGAGTTCTCACGTCGGCGAATGAGTCGCGGATGGCTTCTGGAGCCGTCAGGTATTCGCTAGTGTCCTTGAACAATAAGTTGTGCAGGGCTTCGTCTACGCCGGCAGCGAACTTGAGGGGGTTATTATTATTGGGTTGAATCGTCGTGTGAGCGAGTCGCAAAGTATTCTTTTGTTCGGCGCGCTGGTGCAGCGTCTCTGTTATGCCGAGGACTACTTCGCGCATGATCTGGCCGAGGCGCTGCAGCAACAAGGTGGTTTGACGCGCATCCAGGGGTTGGTGATCGAGCCCTGCCGCGCGAAAGAAGGGTCTGAGATCGACGCTGGCGCCAGCGCCGGCGGAGGCCCTATCCGGCCTTTGCCGTGTCTTCGGCAACTGCGCTTGTTGTTTTTCGGCGGGTGTCGTTTTGAGTGGCGCCGGCTGCTTCGGTTTCTCCGCCTTCGGCGCGGGGCTGGGTTCCGGTTCGGACTCGACGACGATCGTGTTGGTGGGCTCGGCTTCCAACTCGAGGTTCAAAGCCGCCAATTCGCCCTCACGCCGGATGTCGTCGGCCATGGCGTCTTCTTCGATCAAGTCGCTGATTTCTACACTACCGGTGATCTCCCCGACTTCGAGCAGATCTTTGCTGGTGAGATCCGGTGCCTCCACCTGCTGGGCGGACGAGACCGGGTCGACGTGTTCGCCGGTATCAAGCGCGTTACCCAGCGTATCGTCGTCGTCGATCACCACCAAGAGCTGGTAGTCGCCGAGGCGGAGGCGGTCGCCGCTGAACAGTCGCTGTGGCTTACCGCGGCCGACGGGGATTTCGGCGTCGTTGACGTAGACGCCGTTGGTCGATGTGTCGACGATATAGTAGCTGCCCGAGCGATTATCAATCGCGGCATGCTTGGAGGACATGAATCGTTCCGGATCCGGGAGCACCCAGTCGCTTTCTAGGGAGCGGCCGATGACACCTCCGTCGATGCCGAATTCTTTGACACCGCGTTCCCCGAGAGCTCGCTTCTGGTCACTAATGATTTCTAGGCGCAACGGCATATTTGTCGATTCCTTCAACACCGGACGGGGTGACAACGCACCCGTTTTGGCAGTATAGCCAGGGACTTGCGCGGACCGAGACCCCCAAACCCCCTATTTGTGACTGGGGTCTCATTCTCCCCGGCGATGGCCCGACCCAGGACACAGTTGCGCAGCGTAGCTAGCCCGCGCGCCTATGTTAAGCTTGCGTCCCGTCGCCCCCGGGGTTGAGGTTTCAATGGCAAACAAGCCCATTTTCAAAGTGTTGTTCATGAATCAGGGCAAGGTCTACGAGATCTACGCCAAGACGGTCAGTCATGGCAACTTGTTCGGTTTCATTGAAGTCGAAGAACTTATCTTCGGCGCACGTTCTTCGGTGGTGGTGGACCCCACCGAGGAACGCATTCAGACCGAGTTTGCCGGGGTCAAACGCACGTATCTACCGATGCATTCGATTTTGCGCATCGACGAGGTCGAAAAGCAGGGCGTCAGTAAAGTGACCAATATGGAAGGGGGCAATGTCACTCAATTTCCCATGCCGATGTACACGCCGCCCGGCCAGGGCGGCGGTAGCGGAGGTTCAGGCGAAACCTAGGCACTCCACATGAGCTTGGCCTTTGCCTCCTTAGGCAGTGGTAGCCGCGGTAATGCGTTACTGATCGAGAGCACCCAGTGTCTGCTGATGGTGGATTGCGGATTCTCGGTGAGCGGTACCGTAAAACGTCTTGCCAGATTAGGCCGCAAGCCCGAAGATTTGACGGCCATTTTGGTGACTCACGAGCACAGCGATCACATTGCTGGCGCGGCGCGCTTGTCGCGGCGCTACCGGTTACCGGTTTGGATGACCCCAGGGACCTATGCGCAAGCGCCGGATCAAGATTTTCATTCCGTAAATACGTTCAATTGTCATCGAGAATTGCAAATCGACGACATCAAAGTGACGCCGATTCCCGTACCGCATGATGCCCGCGAGCCCTGCCAGTTTCGGTTCGAGTCACGGCACCGCCGTCTGGGGGTACTCACTGACACCGGCCATGTGACCCCCCACGTTGAACGGGCACTGGCTGGTTGTCATGGACTGGCCGTTGAATTCAATCACGATTGGGATCAGCTCTGGGCGGGCAGTTATCCCCGGTCTATCAAGGACCGGGTCGCTGGTCCACGGGGTCACCTCAATAACCAGCAAGCCGCGACGTTAGTCGGCAATCTGGTTCATCCCGAACTGCGTTGGGTCGTCGGTCTGCACCTGAGTGAACGCAACAATAGCGTCGAAGCGGTGCAAACGATCGTGGCCAATACGGCGGCCGACTTGGGCCGGCGCCTGTTCTTGGCCGATCAGCGCGAGGGCATGGATTGGCGTGAGGTTTAGCTAATGGCGATGCAACAGCTGGCCGGTAGCGCTGCCGTTACCGATTTTAGGCTCCGCGGCTTGACCCGCAAGCTACAAGACGCCTGCCCCAAAATTACGGCGGTGTCCGTGCACTGGCTGCACTTCATTCACTCGCCAGATCCGCTCGACGACTACCAGCAGCAAGTAATGGAGGCTTTGCTGAGCTACGGCAGCGACGTGCATGCGCTGTGCGATGACGCCGAGCTGCTCGTCGTGCCGCGCCTAGGCACTATTTCCCCGTGGAGCAGCAAGGCCACCGATATCGCGCTGATCTGCGGTTTGCCCATCGAGCGTGTGGAGCGGGGCCGCCGTTACGGATTCCAACTCGAGCATCCCCTGGATGCGGACGACTGGCGGCGAGTCAGACCGCTGATTCACGACCGGATGACCGAGTCTTGTATCGATGCTGAGCCCAGTGCGGAATTGTTACTTGCGCACCGCGAGCCTGCGCCGATGGTATCCGTACCGCTGCTGAGCGGGGATGCCGATGTCTTGGAGCGAGCGAATGCGGAACTCGGATTAGCATTGTCGGCCGACGAGATGGCTTATTTGCATCAGCGGTTTAACGAACTCGGCCGTGATCCGACGGATATGGAATTGATGATGTTCGCGCAGGCAAACTCCGAGCATTGTCGTCACAAGATTTTCAACGCCGCATGGAAACTCGACGGCGAACCTCAAGATAAAAGCCTGTTTGCGATGATCAAGAACACGTACGCCCAGTCACCCGAGGGCGTGCTATCGGCGTATCGAGACAATGCCGCGGTGATGGCCGGGCATACGGCGCCCAGATGGGTGGCTGATCCGCGTAGCCGCCGGTTCCGATATCATCACGAGCCGGTCGATATCTTGATGAAAGTAGAGACCCACAATCACCCCACCGCGATTTCACCATTTCCCGGTGCCGCAACGGGTTCCGGGGGTGAGATTCGCGACGAGGGCGCCACGGGCAGGGGGGCCAAGCCGAAGGCCGGTCTGACGGGGTTCAGCGTTTCGCACTTGGAGATTCCTAACTGGATACAGCCCTGGGAACAAGCGGGCATAGGTAGGCCGGCACGGATAGCGTCAGCGTTGGACATCATGATCGATGGCCCTATCGGCGCCGCCGCATTCAACAACGAATTCGGTCGCCCGAATATTCTCGGCTATTTTCGAACCTGTCTGTTGGAGAACGACTCCCAAGTCTACGGTTACCACAAGCCCATCATGCTTGCGGGCGGACTCGGCAACATCCGCCGCGAACATGTTGAAAAGTTGGATATTCCGGCGGGGGCGCTCATTGTCGTCCTCGGGGGGCCGGGAATGTTGATCGGCCTCGGTGGTGGGGCGGCGTCAAGCGTGGGCAGCGGCGCGAGCGACGAAGACCTGGACTTCGCCTCGGTCCAGCGGGGCAATCCGGAAATGCAGCGGCGGGCGCAGGAAGTGATCGACAGTTGCTGGTCGTTGGCGGAGGACAACCCGATTCTTCTCATCCACGACGTGGGGGCCGGTGGGCTTTCTAACGCCGTGCCGGAAGTTGTCGACCATAGCGCGCGGGGCGCGCGCATCGACCTTCGCGCGGTGCCCAGCGCTGAACCCGGCATGACGCCGATGGAACTTTGGTCCAATGAATCCCAAGAGCGTTATGTGCTGGCGGTCGAGGTGGCGGGGCTTACCCAGTTACGGGCGTTTTGCGAACGGGAGCGCTGTCCCTACGCCGTCATCGGAGAGATTACCGACGAGCAACGCCTACTCGTGACCGACCCGTATTTCGACAATGCCCCGGTCGATATGCCCATGGAGTTGCTGCTGGGTGACCCGCCGCGAATGCAACGCAGCGCCAACCGCAAGACAAAGACGAATGGCCGCGTGCCAACGGCGACTGTGGCGGAGGCCATAGAGCGAGTGCTGCGTTTCCCGGCCGTAGCGGATAAGTCCTTCCTAATTCACATCGGCGACCGGACGGTGGGTGGTCTGGTTGCACGCGATCAGCTCATTGGTCCCTGGCAAGTGCCCGTCAGCGATGTCGCGGTAACAGCTGCCAGCTTCGAGGGATATACGGGTGAGGCCATGGCGCTCGGCGAGCGCACGCCGGTTGCTATCGTGGATGGGCCAAAATCGGCTCGCCTCGCAATCAGCGAAGCCGTGCTAAATATCGCCGCGGCCGATGTGGCGGCGATCGGCGACATTTGTTTATCCGCAAACTGGATGGCGCCGGCGGGCCACGACGATGCATTGTTGTACGACACAGTCCGGACCGTGGGAGAGGAATTATGTCCCGCCTTGGGGATTGCCGTGCCAGTCGGTAAGGATTCCATGTCGATGCAGACGCAGTGGGAGCGCGACGGGCGGCAGCAGCGGGTTGTTGCACCCGTATCGCTGGTGGTCACCGCATTCGCGCCGGTCACCGATATTCGCCACACATTGACGCCCGAGCTAGATCTCGACATTGATTCGGTGCTGTTGCTCATCGATCTCGGTGCGGGACGTAACCGGCTGGGTGGCTCGAGCTATGCGCAGGCTTACGCAACGTTCGGCGGCGACCCGGCAGATTTGGACGAACCTGGGCCCCTGCGTCATGCATTTAGCGCACTGCGCGCATTGCGCGCGACTGGCGACATTCTCGCGTACCACGATCGTTCCGACGGGGGTGTCCTGGTGACTGCATTGGAGATGGCGTTCGCGGCCCGGGCCGGACTCGATTTGCGGGTGCCGGACGGCCAGCATGCCATTGGATTCTTGTTCAACGAGGAACCCGGTTTTGTCATCCAGGTTCCGCGGCGGCGGCTGGATGCCGTGATGGACATCTGCCATGGGGAAGGCGTCGAGCCCACCATGATGATCGACATCGGTGGCCCCCGCCGCGACGGCATTGTGGAGGTTCGCCACGGGGATACCGTCGTATTGCAAGCGCCACGCAGTCAGCTACAACAGTTGTGGGCCGAGACCGGCTATCGCATCAAGTCTTTGCGAGACAACCCGGAGTGTGCCCGCGAAGAGTTCGACGCTGTTGCGGACGACAGTGACCCTGGTCTTAACGCCCAGGTCAGTTTTCCGCTGGAGCCGTTAGCTAAACGCAGCATGTTGGAGCGCCCTAAAATCGCCGTGCTCAGGGAACAGGGCGTCAACAGCCAAGTGGAAATGGCGGCGGCCTTTCACCGCGCAGGATTCGAGCCCTACGACGTCCACATGAGTGATTTGATCGCGCAGCGAGCATCGCTGCAGGATTTCCGCGGGGTTGCGGTCTGCGGTGGTTTTTCCTACGGCGATGTGCTCGGCGCGGGCGAAGGCTGGGCCAAATCGATCCGTTTCAATCAAGCGGTCCGCGATCAATTCAGCGAGTACTTTGCCCGCGAGGATATTTTTGTCCTGGGTGTCTGCAACGGGTGTCAAATGTTGGCCGCGCTGCGCGACATCATTCCGGGCGCCGACAATTGGCCTCGGTTCGTGCGCAACCGGTCAGATCAGTTCGAGGCCCGGCTGTCGCTCGTCCGCATAGAATCCACGACGTCTGTACTTCTGCGAGGCATGGAGGGCAGCCGCTTGCCCATCGCGACCTCGCATGGGGAAGGGCGCGCATTGTTCGATTCCGATGAGCAATTTGACGCGTGTGACAGCGGGCTAGTGACCGCCCGGTTTGTCGACAACTTTGGCAATCGGACGCAGCGCTATCCCGCCAACCCCAATGGATCTCCCCGTGGTATTGCGGGCCTTACGAATGCCGACGGCCGGTTTACCTTATTGATGCCGCATCCAGAACGGTTGTTCCGCAGCGTCCAACATTCCTGGCACCCCGCAGAGTGGGGCGAGGAAGGACCTTGGCAGCGGATGTTCAACAATGCCAGGGAGTGGTTGAATAGTTAGCGGCCGATAAAAACGGCCCGCAACTCAATTGCCGCGGGCGCGGCCTAAAGTCTCATCCACGACGAAGGCGAGGACGAGCGCGCCGCCCAGGCCGACCGTGGCAATCGTGAGTGCCGCGGCCCCCAGGGTCGCGAAGCTAACGAGACCGCCAATGATGATTGGCGCTGATGCATGACCCGCATCGCCGATGAAACGCCAGACCCCGAGAAATTCACCGCGGCGTTGCTGCGGAGCGAAATCGGACCCCATGGTCAGAATAATTCCGCTACCCAGTCCGTTGGCGATGCCCAGCACGATGGAAATCGCTAGCAACGTGGCGAAGCTATCGGCATAGGGTAGTAGAGCAAGGCCGATGGCAAACAGCGTCATGCAGGGAACCCCCATGGACTTCCTCCCGAAGCGGTCCATCGCGGCGCCGACTGGGTAGAACAGCGCCATATCGATCGCGGCGGAGATTGCGAAAACGATTCCGATCGTGGCGGCATCTAAACCGATCATATGGCCGATGAGGGGGATCAACAGGTGTCTTCCCGCCCGCATCAATTGCAGGCCGATGGAAGCAAAGCCGGCTGTGGCGAAAACCTTCCTGTTGCTCACCAGCACGTGTTTGAAGCGCATAGCTGCTTGATGTTCAGAAGTTTCTCGCTGATGCGGGCTATAGCGGTGCGAGAAAATGATCGCGGCTCCCAGTATTGCCAGTAAGCCCGCGAGCAAGAACGCATAGTTATATCCGTATGCGGTTGCAATTGCCCCGCCGGCCAAGGGCCCGACTAGCGCCCCGACCCGCATTGTGCCGCCCATCATCGCAATGGCCCTACCACGCTGATTGGCAGCGAAGGATTCCGTTAGGTAGGACAAGAGCCCGAGTAGCCAGGCCGTAAATCCTGCGCCCCGGACGACAGCGAGCAGGAACAACAGTAAGGGCGCGGTTGCGAACGCGATGGCAACACTCGTCATGGCAGCGACAACGGCGCCATGCAGCATGATGGACTTATCGCCGAATCGGCTTGCAAGGAACCCGGCAGGAATATCGAACAGCACCATGCCGATACCAATGCCGGCCGTAACGAACGAGGCTGCCGCCGGGCCCGCGCCCAGATCCAGTAAATATAGCGGTAACAGTATGGAGCCGATCTGGCTGCCGATGGCCAGGAACAGTGAGGGCAAAAAGACCGACGACAGCAACCTTGAGTACATGGGACAACATCTCGTTGTGGAGCATTCGTGCGCGGGAATGCAATGAACAAGTGATCGAGGCTGCGGCCACACATCCTTGCCGATTGCTAATGTATTATGGGGTATGCCGCTGCTCTTTAGTAAACATGCCGTATTCGCCTCGGGTATCCTAATCTTCATGGGGATGGCGCCGGCCACGTTATTGGCCGAGGAAGTGACTGAGGTTCGGGCCGCCTCGCTGTCCTTCGCGGGCGATCCCACGGATATTTTTTGGCACCGGTTCCAAAAGACGCTGGGTGAACGCCCCGACACGACGTTGCGCTTAACTTTGCTCACCCGTGGCGAGCTGGGTGCGGAGGAAAATATACTGCCCGCGCTGCGTCGCGGTCGCGTGCAGGTGGCGAGTTTTACGAGTTCGGGAATGGAGGGGGCGGTACCCGAGTTCGGGCTATTCCTCGCACCCTACCTCTTCGAGTCCTTCGAAGAGGTCGATTTTGTTGTCGATAATTTTTTGACGCCGATGATCACGGAGCTTTGCGTCGAGGTCGGCATAGAAATGCTCGGTTGGTACGATGAAGGCTGGCGAAACATATTCAGCCAAGCGCCTGTGCTCGAACCTGGGGACTTGCGCAACTACCGGATGCGGGCGCTGCAGTCATTGGCGTCGCAAATGTTCCTGCAGATATTGGATGCGGACGTCATCCCGCTAGCCTTTTCCGAGGTGCTCACTGGCTTACAGACTGGTTTGGTTAACGGTGGCGAGGCCGGGAATTATTTCTATGTCGCTAGCAGTCTTGCGGAGGAGGCGCCTCACTTCACGCGTACCCAGCATGCTTATTCGCTGGGCGTTATCGCGGCCAATAAGCGTTGGTTTGATGGTTTGGATGGCCGCGATCAACGCGCTCTCAAAGCATCAGTTCCGCCGGTGACATTCGTGCGCCAGCTGATGCGGGCGACCGCCGAACGCACCCTGGCCGCGTTATCGACAAAGCCGGTGCAAGTCCATCATCTTGGTGCCGCCGAGAAGAGCCGCTGGCGCTTGCAGACCCAGGTGACCCATGGGATGTTGATCGAGCGCATCGGCGGCCGCGCGCAAGAACTCTACGACTTGATTCAAGCCGGTCGACGCGCCTTCGCGGAACACGAGCGCTAGCTTCCGGCCCGCGCCTGGCGCCCTCGGTGGGGCAGGCTAGCCATCCAGGCGGCGATATCGGACCCGTTTGGGTTGGTCGGCATCGGTGCCCTTGCGGCGCTTGAAGTCGGCGGCATAGTCCTCGTAGTTACCCTCGAACCAAACGACTTCACTGTTGCCTTCGAACGCCAAAATGTGGGTCGCAATACGGTCCAGGAACCAGCGATCGTGGGAGATGACGACGGCGCAACCGGGAAAATTAAGCAGCGCTTCTTCCAGGGCGCGGAGGGTTTCGACGTCCAGATCGTTGGTGGGTTCATCCAATAACAGTAGATTGCCGCCCGAGCGCAGCAGCTTGGCTAAATGCACACGGTTGCGCTCGCCGCCAGACAGCAGCCCCACCTTTTTCTGTTGTTCCGGCCCGCGGAAATTGAAGCGGCCCACGTAGGCGCGGGATTGGGTTTCGTAATTCCCAACCTGAATTAAATCCTGGCCATCGGAGATCACCTCCCAAACGGTCTTGTCGTCGTCGAGGGCGTCGCGGCTTTGATCGACATAGGCGAGTTCCACCGTATCGCCCAGCCGGATCTCGCCACGATCGACCGATTCGGTCCCTATGATCATGCGGAACAGGGTGGTCTTGCCCGCTCCGTTGGGGCCGATGACGCCCACGATCCCGCCGGGGGGTAGATTGAAGTTGAGATCGTCAAATAGCAGCCGCTCGCCGAAGGCTTTGCTGACTTGTTGGGCCTCGACGACAAGATCCCCAAGCCGGGGGCCGGGTGGGATATAGATTTCGTTGGTTTCGTTGCGTTTTTGAAAATCCGCGGACATTAACTCATCGAAGCGTTGCATACGCGCTTTCGCTTTGGCTTGGCGTGCCTTCGGGTTACTGCGTACCCAGTCCAATTCCTGTTTGATGGCCTTTTGCCGCGCTGCTTCTTGTTTTTCTTCCATGGCGAGCCGCTGTTGTTTTTGATCAAGCCAGGAACTGTAGTTGCCTTCCCAGGGGATGCCATGGCCCCGGTCCAACTCCAGGATCCAGCCGGCGACGTTGTCCAGAAAGTAGCGGTCATGGGTGACGGCGATAACCGTACTTGGATATTCGGCCAGGAAGCGCTCTAACCAAGCGACGGATTCCGCGTCCAAATGGTTAGTGGGTTCATCCAGGAGCAGCATGTCCGGCGCCGACAGCAGCAGGCGACAGAGGGCGACGCGGCGACGCTCGCCGCCGGAAAGCTGGGTCACATCGGCATCCCAATCCGGCAGCCGGAGCGCGTCGGCGGCGATTTCGAGCTTGCGATCTAGCTCCCAGCCGCCATTCGCGTCAATGGCATCCTGGAGCTTGCCTTGTTCTTCGAGCAGCTGATTCATCTGGTCGTCGTCCATGGGCTCGGCGAACTGCATGCTAATGTCATTAAAACGATTAACTAAGGCGGCAATTTCGGAGACCCCTTCCTCGACGTTGCCACGGACATTCTTGTTCGGGTCGAGTTCCGGTTCCTGGGGCAGGTAGCCGATATTGATGCCGCTTTGCGGCCGGGCCTCACCTTCGTAATCCTTGTCGATGCCAGCCATAATGCGCAGCAACGTGGACTTACCCGATCCATTCAGCCCTAAGACGCCGATTTTCGCGCCCGGAAAAAAGCTCAACGAAATATCGTGGATGATGCGCCGTTTCGGTGGCACCACCTTGGCGACGGCGTTCATGGTATAGATGTATTGGGCCATAAGCTGGGCTTCCACGAGCAGCTCGGTTTGAGGGAGGACGATTATCGATGAACGCAAGAGCGTTGCCAAACGCGTCGAGGATGACCCCGTGAGCTGCCTGTTGGTTTCCGGCGCGGCGATTGCGGCTTACGGTTTTGGGGAAGGGCACCCATTCGGCCTTGATCGGCATGATGCGTTCATGGCCGAGGTACGCAAATCGCCCGCTTTCGCCCAGCTGAGCCATGCGGCGGCGCGGCGAGCCAGCCGGGAAGAGCTGGAATATTTCCACGGCCGCGACTACGTGGATCTCGTAGCCAGCGCGGGCGCGGGACTGGGGCCGGCCTACCTCGATGGTGGGGATACCCCGGCGTTTCCAGGCGTCTACGATATTGCCCGGGATGTGGTTGGTGCAAGCCTCGTTGCCGCCGAGGCTTTGCTCTCCGCCGAGGTGGCCGCAGCCTTCGTGCCGATCGCTGGCTTGCATCATGCCGCACGCGATACGGCCGCGGGCTTTTGCGTGTTCAACGATTGCGCGATTGCCATCGAACATGCCCGCCGGGTGCACGGCCTTACTAAGGTGGCCTACGTGGATATCGACGCCCACCATGGCGATGGGGTCTTTTACGGCTTTGAATCCGACCCCGGTGTCATTTTCGCTGACATCCACGAAGACGGCCGGTATTTGTATCCGGGGACGGGGGCTCGTCACGAAACGGGTCGCGATGCGGCCGAAGGGA
>JAHEKG010000355.1 GCA_024638475.1 Rhodospirillales bacterium
ATACCCAATAGAAGGCGAAGAAAAACGGCATCTGAATCAGGATGGGCAGGCAACCCGCGGCCGGATTGACCTTCTCGCGCTTGTACAGCTCCATCATGGCCTGGCTCAATGCCTGGCGATCGTCCTTGAAACGCTCTTGCATCGCTTTCATGCGCGGCTGCAGCTTGCGCATTTTTGCCATGGAGCGGCCGCTCGTTTCCGTGAGCTTGTAGAACAGCAGCTTGATCAGCGCCGTCACGATGATGATGGACCAACCCCAGTTACCGACGTATTCGTGGACCTTCGATAGCAGCCAAAACAGCGGCTGGGCAAGGATGGTGAGAAAACCATAATCCACCGTCAGCTCGAGGCCCTTCGCCACGGGGGTGAGTTGGGATTGCAGCTTCGGTCCGACGAACAAGGACAGCGGGTAGCTGCGCCGCTCCCCCGGGGCAACTTCCAGCAACGGCCCGACGGCCGACAGCGAATATTGGTCGCCCCGCACCGTGCCTTGATACGCAGTGGGCTGGTCCGGGGGCGGTACGGCGGCGGCCAGGAAGTGGTGTTGAATGCTCGCTACCCAACCGTTGGTGAACGTGCCCTTCAAGGGCTCCTCGGCCAAGTCCTCGACATCCAGTTTCTGATACTTCTCGCCGTCGTAATACACCGGCCCCGTATAGGAATAAGAATCGACGGAGACGAACGAACGCTCCACGGGAACGTGGGTCCGGACCAGCTGCGTGTAGGCGGCGGCCGCATAGGGCTCCGCGCCGCCGTTATCGACGACCAAGCGATGCTCGACGTGATAACTACCGCGCCGAAACACGAATTGTTTCGACGCTTTCACCGCAGCATTGCCGCGCCATTGCAACGTCACCAGCAGCTCGTCTTCACCCGGCCTCAGCGAATACTCGGTTTTGGCGGCATCGAAAGCGGCCAAATGGTTGGGTTCCTCGCCGCCGGCTGGGGTTCTCAGTCCACTTTGCAGCACGAAACGCTCGTTGGCATTGGCGCTCAGGAGGGTCACGGGAATATCCGGCTGGTCCTTGTGCACCGGGTAACGCACCAACTCAGCGCCGACCAAATTCCCGCCATCCAGGTTGATGGTCACGTCGAGGACATCCGTAATGACACGGACGTTACGTTGCCCCGTCGCGGCGGGCGTCGCGGGTGCTTGCGCCGCGCCCGGCAAGGCGGGTAGGGCCGCATCGCGCTCGCTGTCGGCCTGGGGTGCGGCCGCGGGTGCGGGTGCCGCTAACTCCGGCAGACTCGTATCGATGGGGGGCTGAACCTCGGCCGGGGGATTCGGATCTACTGCGGGTTCCGGAACGGAATAGTCGAGTACCCAGGCCTGGTAACCCATCCACAGGGCGAGGCCAAAGCTCAGCCAGAGAATCATGCGGAGATTAGCCACGGACCTTGGGTCCTTTACGGATGAGGGTATCGAAATGCTGGCTCAGGCTGGCGACGATTTGGTCGTTGCGGCTGCCCGCTGCCCCCGGCCGCGCCATTACGACAAAATCCCAGGCGGGCAAATCATCGAGTTGGCGGAAAGTTTCACGAGCAAGGCGTTTCAATCGGTTGCGTGTTACCGCTAGTTTCGCGGCTTTTTTTGATATTGCGAGCCCGATTCGCGGTGCCCGACCCCCATTCGGCATCCCGAGCACCGTAAACAGACCATCCCCGGCACGCCGACCCTTTGCAAACACACGACGATATTGATCCGCCGTTAACAATCGCTGCCGGCGCCGGAAACGGTGCCGTGGCTGAGTGGAACTCGTCGTCCTAAGGAGCGAGCCGCGCTCGGCCTTTGGCACGGCGTCGCTTCAACACCAGCCGGCCCGCTTTGGTAGCCATGCGTGCCCGAAAGCCGTGGGTTCGCTTACGTTTCAAATTACTAGGCTGAAATGTTCGTTTCATGGCGTGGTACCGGGCTTGACGGGTGCTGAGGTAATGAAACGGAAAATGCTCTTAAAACAACGACATGAGCGCTTCCGCGGGAGGCGGAACTCTACGCGGGGCCAGCAGTCCTGTCAATAGTCCGACTAAGGGCGCGGAACCGCGCTCTTGCCTGTGGATAAGTCCGGCTTTCCGTTATAGACTGGCTGCGTCGATTCTGGGCCCCAGAATCATCGTCCAGCCAGTTAATTCAACATGACAGGAACCGTGGCAGAGAACCCGGTGGTGCACCCTTCGCTCTGGAACCGTTGCGTGCGGGGCTTGGAGGCAGAACTCTCCGAGCAACAGCTGAATACGTGGATCCGGCCGCTGCAGGCCGTCGAAGACGGCGTGAATTTACGGCTATTGGCGCCCAACCGGTTTGTCGTCGACTGGCTCAACGAACATTGTCTGGGGCGTATCTCCGAAATGGTGGGCGAACTGAGCACCGAGGTCACTCCCACGGTAGTTTTGGAGGTCGGTAGCCGTCAGATCCGCCGCAACCCAGAACAGGTCCGCCAAACCGCCTCGACCACGACCCATGTGGTGAAACCGCCCGAGGTCGGAGGTCGCCTCAACGCGACGTACACCTTTAGCGGATTCGTCGAGGGCAAGAGCAACCAGTTGGCAAGGGCGGCCGCCTTACAAGTGGCCAACAACCCTGGCGGCGCTTATAACCCATTGTTTTTATACGGCGGTGTGGGACTGGGTAAAACGCATCTCATGCAGGCCATCGGCAACCACATGCGCGAAGTCAACCCGGCGGCCAACGTCGCCTACGTGCATTCGGAACGCTTCGTCAGCGACATGGTGCGCGGCTTACAGCACAACACGATCAGCGAGTTTAAACGCGCCTACCGAACCTTGGATGCGCTGCTCATCGACGATATTCAATTC
>JAHEKG010000095.1 GCA_024638475.1 Rhodospirillales bacterium
CCGGTTCAGGACGCCCTGTACCTGCAGTCCACGGGATTGCTGCGCTCGCTCGCCAAGCCGGCGGAGGTAGTCGCGCCAGCGCTGGCCGCGCTCGGTGGCGAGACCGTCAAGCATCGGTGTCCCCGCGACCCGTACCCATAGCGGCCCCAACAATCTCGCTCAGACGGGTTTCCAACCGCGCGTCGATCGCGGAACTGTCGCTCGTCACGCGGAGGCTACCGGGCTCCAACATAGGGTCTTCATTGACGGCCCATACGCGCTCGCCACCACTCTGTTGCAGATATTCCTTAACCAAGGCGGCATCCGCGGCATTCAAATGCACGGTCACGTCGCGCGCCTGACTCGGGAGTATCTCCATACAGTCACGCAGCGCGCCGATGACATGGTTGGGGTCGTGTTTCAATTCACGCCGCAGGATATGTCGCGCCAAGGTTACGGCTAGGCTCACCAGCTCCCGCTGTACTTGTTCGTCCAGATCCTTGTACGGCCTCGCCAGGGTGCTCAACAAACTATCCAACCGCTCCAGGCGCCGATTCAATTCCTGTTGGCCGGCCGCTAGGCCTTCGGTGTAACCGCCTTGGAAAGCTTCTTCCTCAACCTTATTGGTTAGCGCGTCAACCTGGGCACCGGTGAGCAAATGGGCGGCGCCCGATTCGGCGCCTTTTAACGACTCCGCGGCCGACGCATCGACGTCTGGAACCTCCCAGGCGTCGAAGCCCTCGACCTGCCCCCCGCGAAGCACGCGCTTAGACAAAATCGTCTCCGCTGCCGCCCAGCATGATTTCACCATCTTCGGAAAGCTGCTGGGCTATACCAAGAATCGTCCGTTGGGCCTCTTCGACTTCGGCCAAGCGCACGGGACCTTTGGCCGCGATGTCGTCCTTGAGAATTTCCGCGGCGCGTTTGGACATGTTGCGGTAGATCTTGTCGGCGATGGCGGGATCCGCCCCCTTGAGCGCAATCGACAGCACATCCGACTGCACTTCCCGCATGAGGCGCTGCATGCCGCGATCGTCGAGGCCCAGCAGGTTATCGAAGATGAATAGCGAATCTTTGATCTTCTGGCCGAGCTCCGAGTCGCCTTGATTGATAAATTCAAGTATCGCCGCCTCCGCATCCGAACCCATGAGATTGATAATGTCCGCCGCGGATCGGAGACCGCCTACCTTGGCGCTGCGCAAGTTCATCGCCTCGCGAGTTTGTTGATCGACGATATCGTCAAGTTCCTCCAACGCCGATTCGGGGACCTCTTCCAACAGGGCGATTCGCCTCGCAATCTCGCCATGGCGTTCGGGAGCCAATCCATTCAAAACCCGCGCAGCTTGCTCCGGGTTCAAGTGCGCGAGAATAGTGGCGACGATTTGCGGATGCTCGTTCCTGATCACATGGGCGACGCTTTTTGCGTCCATCCAGCGCAGCGCGTCAATGCCCTTTAATTCACGACTGTCCAGGATGCGAGTCAGCAAGCTCTCCGCCTTACGTTCACCGACCGCATTGACCAACACCTTGCGTAAGTACTCGGGCGTACCAAAGCCGATGGCGGTCTTATCCGCGACCGATTCCAGCAGCGCGGCCAACGCGCCGCTGACCTGGTCCCGCGACACGTCTGCAAGCTCCGCCATCCTCGTACCCAGACGCTGCACCTCATCCGCATTCATATGCTTCAACACCGAGGCGGCGGCATCTTCACCGATGCTCAGCAGCAGGATTGCGGCTTTGGACGCACCGTCCGCGGCGGCCTCACTCATTCTCTTCGGCTACCCAATTACGCATGACCTGAGCCACCTGGCGGGGATCTTGGCTGATGACCGTACGGGCGGCCGACATGCGATCGTCGTAGCCTTGCGGGATCAACGGCGCGTGGCTCATCTCCATACCCAGCCCCCCCGCGCCACCCATCTGCGCCAACATCGGCGGTGGCTCGGGTTTCGTTAAGTTTTTGACGATGGGCTTGACGACGAACAGCGCCAGCAACAGGACGAGAATCACGCCCAACAGTTGCCGCGCGACGTCCCATACCCAGGGTTGTTCCCAAAGCGGGGGCGGCTCTACCGAGTCGACCTCCTCCGGCAGCAGAAACGCGTAATTCAACACGGAGATCGTGTCGCCGCGGGCTTCATCGAAGCCTACCGCTTGCTTGGCAAGTTCCGTGAGGCCGGCCAGTTCCTCTTCCGTGCGAGGTTCCCCCGGGGTATTCCCGGTGCCCTCCTTGTTGTCGATCACCACCGCCACCGACAGCCGTCGCACCGTACCCGTGGGCCGTTGAATTTCGCGGAAGGTTTCGTCCACGTCGAAGTTACTGCGCCGCCGGCTCGATGAACTGACCGTCCCCTCAGCGGTAGCGGTTGCCGGCTGCGCTGCCGTCTCCGGCGGCTGATTGGTTACTGCCCCGGGAATACCCTGCGGGCCAACCGCTTCACCCCGTTGGCTTTGTTGTTCCTCCTCTTCCGAAATCACGACGCTGTTGTTCGGGTCGAAGGTCTTCTGCGTTTCCCGCGCGATGGTGAAGTCGAGGTCGGCGGCAACCGTCGCCCGCACCCGCGAAGCCCCAAGTACGGGGCTTAGCTGATCTTCGATGGCGCGGGCGGCGCGCCGTTCGAACTTCTCGGCGTATTCCATCTGCGTAGCGCTAACGCCGGCGGCACCTTCGCCCCGGGAACTCGTCAACAAGTTCCCGCGCTGGTCGACGACGGTGACCTGCTCCGCTTCGAGTTCCGGCACGCTGGAGGCGACCAGGTGCACGACGGCGGCGACCTTCGCTTGATCGAGCACGCGCCCGGGGAACAGCTGCAGCATCACGGACGCGCTGGCCGTTTGGCGATCCCGCAGGAACACGGACCGCGGCGGTACCGCCAGGTGCACGCGCGCGCCCTGTACCGGGCTGAGCTGCATAATGGTCCGCGCCAACTCCGTTTGCTTTGCGTCATTAAACAGGGCGGTTTCCATGAAGGGTGTTTGGCCGAAGTTTTCGCCTCCGAAGCGCTCCATGCCGTCGCTCGTCCCCCGCGGCAACCCCGCCTCGGCCAGCAGCAGGCGCACCTCGGCCTTGCGGTTTCCCGGCACCATGACCGTGCCGCCGCCCTCGAGGCGATGAGGGATGCCGGCGGCTTGCAGCGCGTCCACCACCGCCGCGGCATCCCGGTCGTCCATGCCGGCATGCACGGCCGTATAGCCGGGGCTCTGGGACCAGAGGATGACGGCGACGGCCGCCGCAACCGTGGCCGCCAGTCCAACGATCAAGATCAGTTGCTTGATCGTGACGGGCCAGGCGCTCGTGGCCGGCGGGTACTGCATGGGGATTTGGGGAAGTGCTTCGTCTGCCATTGCGTATCAGCCTTAGATGGGCATATTCATGATTTCTTGATAGGCGCTCACTAACCGGTTGCGCACCTCTGTCATGGCCTGAAACGACAGGCTGGCCTTCTGCAAGGCAATCATGACCTCGGCAAGGGTGGCGTCCGTTTCGCCCAGCTCGAACGCTTGCGCCATCCCGGCGGCGCTGGTTTGCGCGTCGCTGACTTTTTCGACGGCCTGTGCCAGCAGCTCCGAGAACTCGAGGCTCTCGTCCGTACCGCTCACCTGGCCACCGGCTTCCAGGCGTTTCAACTCGGCAAGCAACGCGCTGGGATCAATACCTTCTATGCTCATCTCACCGCCTCTCGCTAACAGGGAAGGGCCACGCCCGCCGCTCGCATTCGCGCGAGCTTGTAGCGCAACGTGCGCGGACTAATACCCAGTCGCTCCGCTGCAGCCGCACGGCCGCCGCCGACCTCGAGTGCCTCGATAATTAGGCGCGTTTCCTGGGCTTTAAGCTCACCATCCAAGGCGCCGGTATCTGCCGCCGCAACCTCCGTATGCTCGAGCCGCAAGTGCTGGGGTTCGATGCTGGGGCCGCTCAGCAACACCAGAGCGCGTTCCACCGCGTTCTCCAATTCCCGAACGTTGCCGGGCCAACTGTGCTGATTCAGGGATTGCCGCGCGGCAGGACTAAACGCCGGTGGATCGATCGGCTGGTGACGGGCCACGAAATACTCCGCCAATGGCAGGATGTCCGCCGGACGTTCGCGTAGCGCCGGCACGTGCAACGGAAACACGTTAAGCCGATAAAACAAGTCCTCCCGAAAGCGGCCCGTCGCAACTTCACTCGCCAAGTCGCGGTTGGTGGTGGCGATCACCCGCACATCTACTGAGCGGGGAGTCTTTGCGCCTAGCGCTTCCACTTCGCGCTCTTGCAGCACACGCAACAGCTTCGCTTGCAACCCGAGGTCCATCTCGGAAACCTCATCAAGCAAGAGTGTGCCGCCGTCGGCCTGCACGAATTTACCGTCACTGCGGCCGGTCGCACCGGTAAATGCGCCTTTCTCGTGGCCGAACAATAGCGCCTCCAACATGTTCTCGGGGATGGCGGCGCAGTTGATCGCAACCAGCGGTTTGTCGACCCGGTCTGAACAATTGTGGATATGGCGCGCGACGACTTCCTTACCGCTGCCGCTCTCGCCGTCTAACAACACGGTAACGGCCTTCGCCGCAACGCGTTCCGCCGTGTTGAACAGCTCGCGGCTATTCGGATCAACAGCAATGAAATCCTTCGGAGATCGAGGCTCGTTCATGAATCGCCGCACGCGCGCGCGCAGCTCCGCTGCTTCGAAGGGTTTGACGAGGTAGTCGGCGGCTCCTTGTTTCATCGCCTCGACCGCTTTGTCGATGCTGCCGTAGGCCGTCATCAACAACACGGGCAACTGCGGGTACCGATCGCCCACCGCGCGAAGCAACTCGATCCCGTCCATCGGCTGCATTTGCACGTCACTAATGATCAGATCAACATCAGCTCCCGCTAGCTTATTCAATGCTTCTTCGCCGTCACTCGCTTCGATCACCGCGATGCCGGCACTGCCCAGAGTCGCCGCCAAGGCAGCCTTGAGCGGCTTATCGTCTTCCACCACCAATACCGATCCATGCCTCATAGATATTGCTCCCCTTGAACGGCACCGCCATCGCCATGGGCGGGGAGATCGATACCCACTCGGGCGCCGCCCGTTGCGCCGGGACCGACATTCACGCTGCCCCCATGGGCCTCGGTCACGGTCTTGACGACGGCCAAACCAAGCCCGGTACCCTGGGAGCGCGTCGAGAAAAATGGTTCGAAAACGCGCTGGACGAGGGATTGCGGAATACCGGGACCATTGTCTTCAACGAAGAATTCAACCCGGTCGCGATGAAACTTTGCCGACAAAGACACGACACCGTCATCTGGCGCCGCCTCGAAGGCATTGCAAACGAGATTCGTAAGCGCGGTGACAACCCCGACCTGATTGGCCTCGATTTCCCGTAACACGTCGGTCCCATCGATGGCCAAATGGCAGCGCGAAGGTTTGGCGGGCATTACTGAGCGGTGAACTTCCGCGAAAATATCGGCGATGCGAACGTTCTCGGCCGGAGCTGTGCCACGCGCGAATAGCAGCATGTCGTTGACGAGCTTGTCCAAATCGTGGAGCCGTTCGACGCCGCTCGTCACGAGTTGGGCCTGGGAGCCGTCGTGGCTGTCGCGGGCGGCACTGAGATACAACATGGCAGCCGCCAGCGGAGTACGTATCTGGTGAGCGAGACTAGCGGCCATTTTGCCCATGGCACTCAGGCGCTCACTACGCGCGACTAGCGCCTCCAACTCGCGGGTCTCGGTGACATCGGTGAATAACAGAATGCGCGACCCGCCGGTAAGGTCTCTCACCTTGAGGCTGACCCGGCGCCCCTGGCGGGTCACCAGATCCGCCGCGCAATCGGGCTCACGATCGAAACAGTTGCTCGCGATATCCTGCCAGGAACTGCCGCATAGGCCGCCCCCAAACAGGTTGACGGCTTCGGGGTTGGTGTCGCTCACGTTGCCCTGCTGGTCCACGACGACGACCGCCGCGGGCAACGCGTCAAGCACCTCGGCGGTACGCGCCACCTGCGCATCTCGCTCCGCTCGCGCCCGCTCGAGTTCCAATGTAAGGGCTGCGGCTTTGAGCTTAAGACCGTGATAACTGTCTTCCAACTCCGCGGAAAGTTGGTTGAATGTCTTGAATGCCTGCTGTAGCTGGCCTAGTTCCTGAACGGGAACTGCCTCCATGAGTCACCTCGCCTAAATGAATCTCTATAAAGCGAGTAGCAAGATTCGTGCCGACATCGAAACCTATGCGCGCTGGGGCTTACGCGGGACTCTGACGGCCAATAGCCGTCAAATTTATGACGCCTGTAGCTCCTTCGTCGACGTTTCTTCGTGCAAGGAGTAGCGGCGCAGCTTTTCCACGAGGGTGGTGCGCCGCAGATTCAACAAACGGGCGGCTTGAGCGACCGTCCCATCAGCTTCATGCATCGCACCGCGAATGAGTGCCTGCTCGATGGCCGACAGGTGCTCACGCAGATCCATACCCCGCGACGGGAACTGCGGCAACTCGTCGGTCACGACGACCTGGCCGCCGGTTTGCCGGTACTGTGGCGGCAAGTCGGACGCCCCCACAATTCCGCCGGGAAACAAAATCGCCAAACGTTCTAGGAGGTTGCTCAACTCGCGGACGTTGCCCGGCCACGGGTAACGGCTCAACTCATGCAGGCTTGCGCTGTTCAACCCGCAGGTGGGTTTGCCTTGGGATGCATTGAGCCGATTGATGTCTTCGATGAGCGCCAGTAGGTCATCGCCCCGCTCTCGCAACGCGGGCACGGTGATTGGAAAAACCGCGAGGCGGAAAAACAGGTCTTGGCGAAACTCATTGAGTTTGACCGAAGCCTCTAAGTCCCGGTGGGTCGCAGCCAGGATACGCACATCCGCGTGACGCGGGCGCGTGTCGCCGACGCGTTCAAAACGGCGCTCTTGCAGTACCCGCAGCAGCTTAACCTGCATGTCAGGGCTCATGTCCCCGATCTCGTCCAAGAACAACGTCCCACCATGAGCGAGTTCGAAGCGGCCGGTTCGGTCGGCGATGGCACCCGTAAACGCACCCTTGCGATGCCCAAACAGCTCACTTTCGAGTAAGTCGCGAGGTATGGCGCCACAGTTGACCGGCACAAACGGCCCATCCGCGCGGGGTGAGTGGGCGTGAATGTACTGGGCTACCAGTTCCTTACCCACGCCGGACTCGCCGAGAATCAGCACGGTGCTGTCGTGCCCGGCAACCTGATCCATGAGCCGCTGCAGCTCGGCAATAGCGGGAGATTGGCCGCAAGGAAACCCGCCGGCACCTCGATAACGCCGCCGGGCCTGTGCCAGGGCCGATACCAACATGGGGTACTTGATGGGTAAGCTGAGCTGAAAGCAGGGATGTTCGGGGGCCGCACCGAGCTGCGCCGACCAGTCGCCGAGCGTAAACACCGGTAGGTCGGCGTCTTGGCTACGTAGTTGCGCGAGTAGCTGACGCAACGTCCTGCCGCAATCGACTTGCCCGACCAGGGCGGCCACCCAGTCACCCTGCAGCCGCCTGAGCGCCTCAAGATGCTCGACCACCACCGGTCGATAATCGGAGAATTCCAGCAGATCCCGCCAGGTGCGAGCCTTGAGTGGGTCGCTCTCTACGACCAGAACTTCGCCTGCGCTCATTGCGGCTCCCGAATCCACATCTTGCGGAGTAATTGCCATCTAGCAGGTAAGGTTTACGCCATAACCCTCTAAAAATTCGGCGCTATTTGCTGGGTACGCAGTGTAGACATCGCGTCCACGCAGTGGCTATACGCTATCCACGGAACTTTCGTTGAGGGGAACACCGTCCATCCCGGCCCCAGCTCAGCAATAAGCAGCCGCGTCACTCAGGGTTTGGATGAATGGCGAGCGTAGCTGGCGACAGCCTGTCGACCGGTTCGCGCCACAAAGGCTTCGCGAACGAGTCTGCGTTGATGGTGATCCGCCTCGCCCATCAGCTCGAAAGTCCGCCGATGCAGCTCCTGGATCGTGGCAGCCAATTCCCCGGGATCGGAGTTCTGTTCCAGCTGTTGCGCAATGAAGTTTTGAAGCTGTGCCCTGCGCTCTGCTTCCAGCTGCGCCGCTTGTTCCCACTGACCGGCGGTAATAGCGTCCCCGATTGCTTCGGTGGCAGCCAACAAGCTTTTTAGATCCGGTGGCATCTATGAGGCCGCTGTGGTCGTCGGCGCGATTTCAGCCCACGCGGCTTCTACTTCACGCAACAGACTCCCGACTTCGTCGATGAGCGAAACATTGTTTTCGAGGTTGGCTTTCAACAGCACGCCCATGATGTAGTCGTACAGGTCATTGAGATTATTGGCGATTTCACCACCGCGTTCGGTATCTAGATTCAGCTTCAGGCCCTCTACAATCCCTAGCGCCTTACCGATTTCCTCACTCTTGGCCGCTGCTTCGCCGCGTTGCATATGTCCGCGGGCCTGCGCAAGGCGGTCCAGCGCGCCGTTGAGCAGCAGATGAATGACACGATGGGGATCGGCATCAATTACGCTGCCTTGGGCACTCACTTTGCGGTAGTGCGAGAGACTGGTCGTCGAGGAAGGTGTCATGGCTGTTACCTAGTGTTCAATAACGTATCAAACCCCGGCAGATTGTTGAGCTGCTGGGAAAGAAAACCGCTGGTGCTGTTGAATTGAGCGAGCAATGAATCCAGAGCGTTGAATTCCCTGAGCAGGCGCGTTTCCAGGCGAACCAAACGCTCGTTAAGCGTCTCGCGCCGGTCCGTAATGTCCTCGATGCTGGCATTGAGGCCGTCGGTACGATTGTCGAGAATACCGTCAAGGCTCAGGTAAGGCTCCAGGAGGCTGTCGAGTTTCACGGCGATGCCCACGTCCGCCGTCGAAAACAGGGCGCCGACGCTGTCGAAATCTTGAGCCAGGGCAGCGTCCAGTTCCGTCTCGTCCAAGGTCAACCGTCCCTCCACGTCCGTGGCAATACCCACGGCGAACAATCCTCCAAAGGGATTACCCGGAAGCTGCAACGGGTTGTTGAGCTCGCGCCGCAACTGCGTCGTCAAACCACGTACGGTCGAATCCCCCAATAGGGGCCCGGCCACCTGCGTCTCCGGATCGAACGCCGTCAATCCGGCCAGCGCGTCGACCAAACTGTTGTAGCTGTCCACGAGCTGTTGCACGGCCTGCTTGGCGCCTGCGGGATCGAAACCCACGGACACAATGGTCGTCTCGCCGACGGCGTTGGTAGCGAGCAGATCGATATCCAGCCCCTCGATGGCCTCGCTGATCGTATTCGTCTCGCTTTCGGCCGCCAGGCCATCGATAAGAATACGGGCGTTCTGCGCCGGATCCAGCTCGGTAAGATTAGTGATGCTGTTGGCGGGATCGTAAATGAGCGGCGTAAGCCCGCCATCGCCGCCGGAGGCGGTGACGGTAATGGGATTAGCAGCCCCGGTAGTTTGCGAAGTCAGTACGAGTCGGCTTCCCGTGAGGCCCGTGACGATCGTCGCGGATACGCCGGGATTGGTGTCCGCGTCATTGATGGCATCGCGAATACCCGCGAGCGTGTTGTTAGTGGCATCGATCGCTAGCGCGAATCCTTCGCTACCGAGACTGACGGTCAGAGTGCCTGTGCCGACCACCGCGGTGGCGCTGGCGAAGTCTGTCGAAACCAAGCGGTGGGCTGAGGCCAACTGCTCGACCTCGATGGCATAGGTCCCGGGGCCTGCCGTCGTGGTCGCCAGGGCCGCGACAAAATCTTCGTTACTCTGGGCCACGCTGCGGCCGAGAAAGGTATCCAGTTCTTTCAGTGAACTCAAAGACGACCGGAACGTGTCGAGGGCCGCGCGAAAACTACCCAGAGCGGACAATTCGGCTTGAAAGCCTGCCTCGTCCCGGTCCAAACGGCTGGCGACCGGTTGGCCCTCTGCCGCCACTAGCTGGCTGACCAAACCGCTGATATCCAGACCGGAACCGATTCCGGTACTGATAATGGTTCCCATAGCGTTTCTCAGATGGACACCAGATCCGAATCATGCGGACCTGGTGCCGAGTTTTAGCCGCTTGCTGCGTTACCTATTAGCAAAGCAAAAGCTGTGCCAATTAGGCCGTCGCGTCTACCAAACTTCCCGCGAAGTTGTCCAAACGATCGGCGATTGCCAGGACTTCTTCGGACGGTATTTGCCTAATGACCTCATCGGTCGTTGCGTTGACTACCGTAATCACCGTGCGCCCACTCGGGTCATCGACCCGAAATCTGAGACTACGCTGGCTGTTTTGCATGAAATCGTTTAACCGATCGGCAACCTTCGAGATGTCTACAGGGGCAATAGCAGGCCGGTTGGGCGGCAAGGGTTGGCCGCTTGGTTCGCGGACAATAGGAGTTTCCTCCTGCTTCGTTGGTTCAGGAACTGACGGCGTTGTGGTCCGTACAATGGCCGCCGTAACTGGATTGATGTTACCAGTCATACTAGCCACCTAATGTTCCAAAGTCCTTGATGCATCGGCAATTCGGCCGGGGGGGGAAACCCCCGACCGAAACCGATTACCCTTACTGCAGCAGTCCCAAGACAGACTGCGGAGCGGCGTTGGCCTGGGCCAAAATCGCTACGCCTGCCTGCTGCAGGATCTGCGCTCGCGTTAACGCCGCTGTCTCAGCCGCAAAGTCCGTATCCCGAATACGACTACGGGATGCCGCCAGGTTCTCAGATACGGCCGTGAGGTTGGCGATGGTGGACTCGAAACGGTTCTGGATAGCACCGAAACTACTCCGTAGATTCGAGACAGAGGTCAATGAGGCATCGACGCGCTGAATCGCATTCTCGGCAGCAGCCACGTTGGTCACGTCAACCTGAGACAGCGTATTCGAATCGACCGCGATCGAGGTCACGCCGAAACCGATGTCGGCAGGCGTGCCGCCCAGCGTGATGTTCTCCGAGGCGCTCAGGGTAATGGTGCCGCGCAACGTACCTTCCTGGGTGGCGTCGATACCCGTACCGCCCACCGTACCGCCGGTACCATCGAGAACGGCCTCCGTAACATCAATGTTACGGCCGTCGCTGGCGGTTAAGGTGAGATCTGTACCCGACACCGACGCGGACACACCGGTCTGGGCCGAGAACAGATTAATCTGCGCGGCCACGTTCGCGGCCGTGAGGGAAGTCCCGGTCGCAACGTTGTCGGTACCCGCATAGATATCTATACCGTTGATGTTGAGCTGGTAG
>JAHEKG010000005.1:0-10197 GCA_024638475.1 Rhodospirillales bacterium
CTGCGGTATTCACTTCGACAAACCGCGCATCGAGACCGATGAACTGCGGGCCTGGAAGGACAAGATTGTCGGCCGGCTCACCGGCGGCCTCGACGGCTTGGCGAAACAACGCAAGGTGACCGTGATCCACGGGGAAGCACGTTTCGTATCCTCCAACGAGCTGGAGGTTGTGCATGCGGGCGAGACTCAGCGCCTGGGTTTCGAACAATGCATCATTGCCGCCGGTTCCGAACCCGTCGAGCTACCGAACACCCCGGCTGACCCACGCATCATGGATTCTACCGGGGCCCTGGAACTCGAGGCATTGCCCGAGCGACTATTGGTGGTCGGCGGCGGAATCATCGGACTCGAAATGGCGACGGTTTATGATGCGCTCGGAGTCGAGGTTTCCATCGTCGAACTTACGCCGGAGCTCATGCCGGGCTGCGATAGGGATCTCGTGCGTCCGCTGCAGCGCCGCTTGGCCAAACAGTACGCATCCATCATGTTGGAAACCGGTGTAGAGAAGCTGGAGCCGGTTGAGCAGGGCATACGCGTGCACTTTTCCGGTAAGCAGGCGCCGGCCGAGCCCACGGTTTACGGCAGGGTGTTGGTGGCGGTTGGCCGCCGCCCCAACGGCCACGCGGTCGCTGCCGCGGAGGCCGGAGTTGCTGTGGACGAGCGCGGGTTTGTCGGCGTCGATAAACAGATGCGCACGAACGTCGCGAATATTTTCGCGATTGGCGATATCGTCGGCCAGCCCATGCTGGCGCACAAGGCGAGTCATGAAGCCAAAGTGGCGGCCGAGGTGTGTGCCGGGGGTAAGTCTTCTTTCGATGCCAGGGTCATTCCCTCGGTGGCCTATACCGATCCGGAAATCGCTTGGGTGGGGATGACGGAGACGGAGGCCAAGGCTAATGGCACCGATTATGGGAAGGGCGTGTTTCCCTGGGCAGCGAGTGGCCGTTCGCTAGCGCTCAATCGAGAGGAGGGCCTCACGAAACTGCTTTTCGACAAGCCGAGTGGGCGCATCATCGGTGCGGGCATCGTTGGGACGAATGCCGGCGATCTGATCACAGAGGCAGGCCTGGCAATCGAAATGGGTGCCGATGCGGCCGACATCGGCCTCACGATACACCCGCACCCTACCTTATCGGAGACCATCGGCATGGCCGCGGAAGTGTTCGAAGGGACGATCACGGACTTGTACCTGAAGAAGTAGCCGCCCTTGTCTCCCGTGCGCCGGAACCGCTAACGTCGGATGAAGAAACCGATCCAGTAGTCCATGCTGAGATAGCGACCGCCGCCGATCATGAGCAATGCCATCAACATAGCGAAATATGTCGCCGCGAACTCGATACCCCCATTGAGTTTGACGAAGCTACCATATTGATTGAGCCAGCGCCGATTACCGTGTTCCGCCATGATTTCCTTGCCTCTGGCGAGGCGTTTCGACGCTTCGATGGTGCGTTCGTTCACGTTGTAGCATTTGGCGAATTTTTCCAAACTACCCGCCTCCTTGGCGGCTTCGCTGCCTTCTATGCAGACGGTGGCGGGGTTTGATGGCGCGATGGCCGCCCAGCCGTTGTCCCAATGCACCGCGACGGCGGCTACCCACATCGTCACCATGAGCGGGATGGAGATCCAGCGCACGGCCAGTCCGACGAGCAGCATGATGCCACCGAGAAACTCCGTCCATGAGGCCAGAAACCAGCTGAGATCGGGAGGCAGAACGTTAAAGGGGAAAGGGAAGCCATCCTGCATCGAGCCGAACCAGTTGGTCCCGTTGAGCTTTTCCCAACCGGCCGCGATCAGCACGGGGCCGACAATCAAACGCAACAGCAGCGAAGCCAGGCCGTCCAGGTGCTTAACGGCTTCGATGCCTTTTTCATACCAATGTTGATACGTGGCTATTAATCCGGACATGGTGTTCCCCCTTATCGGCCTGCTAGTTTGTTGGCCGGTGTCGTGTGCCAAGCAAGACCTCGGCTCGTCGCAGGCGATTCAAGATATCTGCGCCCCCGTCAATCACGGCCTGCGGTGTTGGGTGGTCGAGTTCGTCGGCGATCTGCTGCAGCAGGGCGTGTCCGTTCGACGCCGTTTGCGTCGCCAGCAGTTCTAGCAGTCGTGCCGTGACCGGATTGATCTCCATGAAACCGGTTTTGTCACTGCTATCACGGTAGACAATTAAGCGGGTGAGTTCGCTACCCGGTTCCGTCGGGCGGTAGTCGGCACTCACACGATGGACGGGGAAGCGATAAGCCAGTACTTGCGCGTAGGGTGATTGCACGGGGATCCCCGCTAACAGGTCGCCCTGCGGGTCGATGCGCTCCCAGTCGATGTCATGATTGGCGATGCTGATGGCCAGCTCCACCCACTCATAATGGGCTAGCTCCAGCAAGAAAGGCGGATCGTCTTCGGTCAGGGTATGTTCACGTTGCAGATAGTCGATGAATTCCTGCGGTACTTCCAAGAACAACGGTGTCTGTGACTTATGGGTCGAATAAAAACTTCGTATCAGCCGGCGCCAAGCGGCTTCGCCGTACAGTTTTCGTGTCACCGGGAACGTGGCTGCCAGTAGAGACGTGACGTTGCCGATGAATAAGCGCCGATAGATTTGCAAGCGCCGGTCTTCAATCCCGGCCGGTGCGGGATTGTTGGTGGGATCGCGCAGATGGGCGGCGAATTCGTATTGCGCTTCGGAGAGTTTGCTCGAGCTAGCCATTCACGATCCCCTTGTGCGAGGAAGTGCCCGGCTGCAGGGCCTTGATGTGATTGATTTCTTTTAATAATTCCGGCAGGGGTGGAATGTTGAAATCGCGTTCCAATAAGGTCGGGACGGGGCCGAAGTGTTGGTAGGCTCGACCAAGCAGATCCCAAACGGGATCGCAGATGGCGTCGCCGTGGGTGTCCACTCGTAGGTCCTCGGCTTCCACATGGTGTCCCGCGACATGGAAATAAACCACCCTTTGTTTGGGTACCCCTTGAAGATATTCCATGGCGTCATAGCGATGATTGATGCTGTTGACATAGATGTTGTTGATATCCAGCAACAGGTCGCAATCGGCCTCTTCCAGTATGGCGTTGAGAAACTCGAGTTCTGACATTTCTTGACCGGGCGCGGCGTAATAGGAGACGTTTTCGACGCCGATACGGCGTTCGAGTATCTCCTGAGTGCGGCGGATACGGCCGGCAACATAGGTAACGGCCTCGGGAGTAAACGGTATGGGCATCAAATCATACAGGTGGCCGTCGTCACTGCAGTAGCTCAGGTGTTCCGTATAGAATTTGATCTCATGGGTATCGAGAAAGCCCTTTAGCTCGACCAAGAAATCTTCGTCAAGCGGTGCGGGGCTCCCCAAAGACAATGACAAGCCATGGGTTACGAAAGGGTAGCGCTCGGTGAAGTAGCGAAATTGTTTGCCCAGGTTTCCACCGACGCGCAGCCAATTCTCCGGTGCCGCTTCGAGAAAATCGACGGACTCAGGCGGATTGGCCCGCAAGGGCTTGAGTAATTTTCTGCGCAGCCCCAAACCGGCGCCGCTGACTGGATACGTTTTTGCCACTGATGTTTCGCTCTCGTTGCTACCCATTGGACCCTGCCGTGACGGGGATTATTACCGGCCGGTATCGGACTGCACTGCCCGCTGCAGTTGCCGCAAGTACTCGAGTTCGTCCGGGGCCGCTCCGTTGCGCTGCGCTTGCCACAAGGCTTCACCGAGGATCGCCATCATGCGGTGTTCCGCTTCATGATTTTCTGTTTTTTTACATAGAGTTATGTAGCATTCCTCGATTCCTTTCGGCCTGTCCAGGGCAACTTGTTCGCGGATGGACAGGTGCATTGCCAAGTGCAAGAAAGGATTATCCCGGCCCGGGTCGATGTGGAAATCTTTCTCCACCGCCGCTGGCTGATTCAGCAGCGCATGGTATTCGGGGTGTTCGACCAGCAGCGCGGCCAGCTGTTCCTCCAGGGGTTCGAGTGGCTGCTGGTTTTGGTATTTCAACCAGGTATCGAGGAATACCTGGCGTAGCTTGGTGCGATCGTTGCCGTAGATCATGCCGCCTGCGTCTTCCCTCGAAATTCACACAAGTCCGCGATAATACACTCCGGGCAGTTGGGCTTGCGCGCCTTGCAGACGTAGCGCCCATGCAGGATTAACCAATGGTGGGCGTTGTGTTTGAACTCGGTGGGGGTCATGCGCTCGAGGCGCCTCTCAACTTCCAACACGTTCTTGCCCTTCGCGATACCCGTGCGGTTCGAAACCCGAAAGATATGCGTGTCCACCGCGATAGTTGGTTCACCGAAGGCCGTGTTCAGAATGACATTGGCGGTCTTGCGGCCAACGCCGGGGAGAGCCTCTAGAGCCGTCCTGTCGCACGGGACTTCGCCCGCGTGTTGATCGATCAACAGTCGGCAAGTAGCGAGGATGTTTTTCGCTTTCGTATTAAACAGGCCGATGGTCTTGATGTATGACTTCAAACCCTCTTCGCCGAGGGTGAGGATCGCTTCCGGGGTATTCGCTTTGGGAAATAATTTAGCCGTTGCTTTGTTAACGCCGACATCCGTCGCCTGGGCCGACAGCACGACGGCTATCAACAGCTCGAACGGGGTTGTGAAATTGAGTTCAGTTGTGGGGGTTGGGTTGATCCGGGCGAAGCGGCTGAAGATCTCGCCGCGTTTGGTGGCGTTCATTCCGGCGCCTTGCGGCGTGTCCGAATGAGGTTGAAGCCCGCCACGAGAAACCCAAACGCGATGAAAGCGCCGGGCGGCAATACCATCAGCAACAAACCGCCATCCGCAAGCCGCAGGCCTTCGAAGGCGCTGTCTTTGAACAGCAGGTCTAGGTTTGAGAGCAGGACACCCCGTCCGGCAATTTCGCGGAACGCACCGAGCACCGTAAGGACGCCCAGGAAACCCAAGCCGTAGCTGAGGCCGTCCAGGCCGGCGGTGGCCAAGCCGTGATGCCGAGCGCAGGTTTCCGCACGGCCCAAGATTGCGCAGTTGGTGATAATCAGTGGGATGAACAGGCCCAGGACTCGATACAGCTCGGGCAAGAAACCCTGGGTTAGCAAATCGACGGCCGTCACTAAAGCGGCAATTAACAGCACGCACGCGGGCAGCCTAACCGGATCGCGGAGCCAGTGTCGCGAGGCGGATATCAGGAGGTTCGAACAAACCAGTACGGCCAATGTGCCCAGCCCCAACGCGAAGCCGTTGATCGTCGTCGTCGTCACCGCCATCAATGGACACAACCCCAGCATTTGTACCAGCGCCGGATTCTGGTCCCAAAGCCCCGCCTGTGGCCGGGCCGGTGGGATAACGGTTTCGATCTCGCTGCTCATGAATCTTCGCCGGGTCGTCCTGGTTTTGGCCAGGTGTCAAACAAATCGGGCCGCTGCTGCTCGAAGTATAACAACGTGTTGCGTACCGCCTTGACCACAGCCCTGGGCGTGACGGTGGCGCCGGTGAGGCCGTCGAAACTGCCGCCGTCCGCTTTAACGGCCCAGTCGTCAAGGTCGGGCTGTTGAAGACTACGGCCATCAAACTGCAATACCCAATCCGAGCGGCTGGCCTCGACCTGGTCCCCAAGACCGGGCGTTTCGCGATGGCTCAATACCCTCACGCCCGCCAAGCTTCCATCGAAACGCACCGCGATCAACAGCTCGATGGCGCCGTTGTAGCCGTCCAGCGCTTTGGCCGTGAACAGTGCCGCCACGGGAGCGCCGTTACGGGTAGCCAGGTAGGCGTCCACAGGTCCGGTGGGGTCCAGCAACGGCGCGACGGCAATGCGCCGATGGGATTCGAGTAGGTCATTGTCGTAGGTGCCGGGATCGATCACCTGATGCAGGGTCGCTAACAACGCCTCGCGGCGATTTTCCGCGATCCGCTCACGGCTCAAGTTCTCGCTAAACCCGATCACCAAGCCGGCGATCGCGGCCATGATCACCAGGCCGATCAGGCTACGCATGATGTCAGAGCTTTGTGCCATAGACCCGGGGATGAGTGAATCGATCAATCAGGGGAACACACAAGTTCATCAACAATACCGCGAATGATACGCCGTCGGGATAGCCACCCCAGGTGCGGATGACATACGTCAGCAGCCCGACACCGGCACCAAATATTAATCGGCCGCGATCCGTAGTGGCGCCGGACACGGGGTCCGTGGCAATGAAGAACGCGCCGAGTATGGCTGCGCCCGTAAACAAGTGAAATACGGGGGAGGGGAAGCGGCTTGGATCGATGACATACATCAAAGTGGCCACGCCGAACAGGGTACCCAGCATCGCCGTCGGTATTTGCCAGCGAATGACGCCCGCGTAGAGTAGATATAGGCCACCGAGCCCGATAAAGGAATTGATCCATTCCCAACCACGGCCGCCGAAGTCGCCGAACAACGGGCTCACGCGGATTTCGGCAATGGTTTGCATGCCGCCGAGGCCGGTTTTTAGCATGTCCAACGGCGTGGCACCGGTGATCGCATCCAGCGTTAGTCCCGGGGGCAGGCGGCCAAAGAGGCTGTACTCCAGCGTCGCCAAAAAGCCGAGATGGGGATAATCCAAGTCGCCAATCATCGGGGGTAACCAAGTCGTCATCTGCAAGGGGAAAGACACTAGCAGCGCTACATAGGCGACCATCGCGGGATTGAATGGATTCAAACCGAGTCCACCGTAAACTTGCTTGGCGAGGACTATGGCAATCAGCACACCGATCGTCATTAGCCACCATGGCGCGAGCGGGGGCATGGCGAAAGCCAATAGCACGGTGGTAACCAGTGCGCTGCCGTCGCGCAAATGGATGCCGACCGGGTAGCGCCGCAGCCGCAGGCAGGCGGCCTCGGCGGCCAGCGCAACGCAACCTCCGATGACGATATTGATGACCAACCCCCAGCCAAAGAAGGCCACATAGGCAATGGCCGCCGGTATCAGGGCCAATAGCACACGGCGCATCGTTTTGGTGATGCTCGTACGGGGTTCCCTGTGGGGCGCTGGCGTGACTCGAAATTCCATGCCGCTATGATTCCGACGGCGCGCCGCGTTTCGCGGCGGCACGCTGCTTTGCGGCTTCCAGCGCCGCCGCACGGTCGAGGGGGTTTCTCGCGGTCGCCTTGAGCGTTTCGTGCTGAGCGCGTTGCGCAACTAGTTGCGCTTCTAGGCGACGTTCATGTTCACTAAATCGATCGGCTGCGCGCTCTGCACGGCGTACCTCCTCAGCATGCACCCTGGCACCGCGCTTCGCGACCCGGAAGTGCTCGGTCAATAGAATATGACTCGGACAGACGACATCGCAGCAGCCGCATTCGATACATTCGTTGAGGTGTAAGGCTTCAAGTTGTTCCCAATTGTGGCTAACAGTGTGTCGATAGAGTTCCTGCGGAAGTAGGGTCGCCGGGCAAACATAGGCGCAATCGCCGCAGCGAATACAAGGCCGTTCGCTAAAATCTCCTCGAATTTCTTCGGCAGTTTCTACGACAATACAGTTCGTTGCCTTGGTAATCGCGATGGTATCGCTGGGTAAGGCGAGCCCCATCATGCTGCCTCCCATAATGAGGCGGGCTACGTCGCCGGTATAGCCGCCACAATGTGCGATTAGGTCGGCTATCGGTGTTCCGATGGGCGCCCAAACGTTGCGCGGTTGCGCGACGCCCTCGCCGGTCACGGTCACGACTCGGTGGGTCAGCGGGACCCCGGTTCTAACGAGGTCATCGACTGCTGCCGCGGTGGCCACGTTTTGGCACAGATACCCCAGTTCCGGCGGATAGCTACCCACGGGTACTTCGAGGCCGGTCAGTACTTGAATGAGTTGGCGTTCCCCGCCGGCAGGGTAGACTGTGGGCACCTCCGCCAAACTCAGGCGGTTGTCATCCAATTCGTGCAGGGCCCCCGTCATCGCCCAAAATGCCTCCGGTTTATCGCTTTCGATAGCAATGATGCATTCATGGGCGTCACACAATTCCATCAAACACACCGAACCTCTTGCAATACTCGCGGCGCGTTCCCGAATCAGCATGTCGTCGCAGCTAATATAGGGTTCGCACTCGGCGCCGTTGATTAGCAAGGTGGGACAATGATCCGCATAGGTGACCTTGTCACCCGTGGGAAAAACGGCCCCGCCGAGACCGACGATCCCGGCTTCCCGCAACAAGGTGACGTCCAGATAACCGGGTGGCGATGATACGGTTTCCCCGGGCACCGCATCGACTTCGATCACAATGGCTTTGCCCAAGCCGGTTGGTAGCGCGCGATCCTCGATGGCGCTTACCGTACCGTCGAGGGGCGCGTGCATCGCCGCCGAGGGTGGTTCACCCGCGGCGACGGTTTTCTGCCCGGCCCTCACGCGATCCCCGGTGGCGACGAGTATCTCGCCCGGTGCGCCTAGCTGTTGTTTCACCCCGACGATCAACCTTTTGGGCCGCAAACTCGTGTCGATGGGCGCGGTTGTGGACATGGTTTTATGTGCGTTGAGGCGCAGACCGCGCGCCAGCCGGCGATCAACTTGAACTTGCCTGACTTCCTTCATGCGTTTGCTTCGCTCAGGCGCGGCCGCATCGAAATGCAATCCACTGGGCAAGGCGCCAAACAGAGTTCGCAGCCGGTACACTCATCGGCGATGACCGTATGCATGAACTGCGGAGCACCGATAATGGCATCCACCGGGCATGCGCGAAGGCAAAGGTTACAGCCGATGCAGACCGCTTCGTCGATCAGCGCAATCTGCGCTAAGCTCGCGCTGCCACGGTGCTCGTCCAGGGCCAAGCGCTCGCGGCCCAGCAAGATGGCCAGTTGATCGACGGTTTCTTGGCCCCCGGGCGGGCAGAGGTTAATGGCGGCACCGCCGTCGGCAATCGCCTTGGCGTAGGCGAGGCAGCCGGCAAAACCACACTGTCCGCATTGGATGCGCGGCAATAACGCTTCAATGCGGTGGACGGGGTCTGCGGAACGCTGCGGCACCCGCCGGTCGGCCAGCCACAGCAAGCCACCCACGACCGCGGCGATCAACGCTAGCGTCGCGGCGGCGGTAAGCATTAGGTCCTCACTAAACCGGTAAAGCCGAGAAAAGCCAACGACATGATGCCCGCTGTGATGAGGGCGATCGCATTTCCCCGAAACGCTTGCGGCACATCATTGGTTTCCAACCGGGCCCGCAGCGCGCCGAAAGTCGTGAGCACTAAACCGAACCCGAGGGCAGCGCCGGCGCCGTAACAAATCGCTTCGAATAAGCTACGCGACGAATTGGTGTTGAGCAGCGCCACGCCGAGGACGGCGCAATTGCTGGCGATCAGCGGTAGATAGATTCCCAGCACGGCATGCAGCGTGGCATTCATGCGCCGCACCATCAGCTCGGTGGCTTGGACGGCGCCGCCGATGATCAACATAAAGCTAGTAAGGCGCAGGTATTCCAGTGACAGCGGTTCCAGGATCCAGCCCTGAATGATATGGCTGAGCGCGGCCGACAGGGTGAGTACGAATCCCGTGGCCAAGCTCAAACCCAGGGCTCCCTCGACTTGTCTCGAGGCGCCCATGAAAGGACACAGGCCGAGAAACTGAACCAGCACGAAGTTGTTGACTAAGGCCGCCGCCAATATCGTCGTGAAAAAGAGCTCCACCGATCAACGCACCCGCATGCCCGGCGCAGCGCCGGAATCCGGGCTGAGCAGGAAGATACCCGGGCCATCTCCGGACGCCGCCAACACCATGCCTTCGGAAACCCCAAAGCGCATCTTGCGGGGTTTGAGATTTGCCACTGCGATCGTCAGGCGGCCGACGAGGTCGGCGGGCTCATAGGCGGAGCGGATTCCCGAGAATACTTGCCGGGTTTCGCCGCCCAAGTCCAAGCTTAGCCGGAGCAGTTTGTCCGCCCCGTCGACGAACTCTGCGGCGACGATCTTTGCCACCCGCAGATCGACTTGGAGGAAAGTATCGATATCAATTTGGTCTATGCCAACATCATCGGCCGTGGCGGGCGGTTTTGGAGTGGACATGCTGGCGGTCACCATGGCGTTTACGGCATCGGGTTCGATGCGTTGGAGGAGGGGTTTGTAAGCATTAATCTGATGATCAACGAGTGGCCGATCCAAGTCTTGCCACCGTAACGGGGCGATATTGAGAAAAGCCTCGCTGTCTTTAGCAATAGTAGGGATCACCGGTTTCAAGTAGATCATTAACACCCGATATAGATTCAGGGCTTGGCTGCAGACCGCGACGGCCTGCGCGCCA
>JAHEKG010000005.1:10207-39618 GCA_024638475.1 Rhodospirillales bacterium
GTTCGCATTGCCTTGGCGAACTCACGGGCTTCATAGAGTTCGGCGACGGTATCGCCGGCCGCCGTCAAGATTTTGAACAGTTCGGGTTCCGGCAACGTTGCTGCGAGTTTGCCGTTACCCAGCCGATGGACGAAGCCTGCGCAGCGGCTGGCAATGTTGATGACTTTGCCCACCAGGTCGGAATTCACTCGGGCGACAAAGTCTTCTAGGTTCAGATCGATGTCGTCGACACCCGGACTCAACTTGGCAGCATAGTAATAGCGGAGGCATTCCGGATTGAGGTGTGCTAAATAGTCCGACGCCATGATGAACGTGCCTCGGCGTTTGGACATTTTCTGGCCATTGACGGTGAGGAAACCGTGCGGAAAGATCCCCGTTGGGGTGCGGAATCCGGCGCCGTGCAGCACAGCCGGCCAAAACAGCGCGTGGAAATTGATGATGTCCTTGCCGATGAAATGATAGAGCTCGGCCTCGCTGTCGGCGGCCCAGAACTCGTCGAAGTCCACGCTGGGGTCTTTGTCGGCCAGGTTAGCGAGGCTTGCCATGTAGCCAACCGGCGCATCCAGCCAAACGTAAAAATACTTGTCCTCCTCGCCGGGGATCTCGAATCCGAAATAAGGGGCATCCCGGGAGATATCCCAATCCTTCAACCCCCCCGCGAACCACTCCCGGAGCTTGCCCACCATGCTGGGGTCGACGTGTTTGTCGATCCAGTCCTCGAGGAACGGCTGGAAGCTGCTGAGTTTGAAAAACAGGTGTTCCGAATCGCGTACGGTGGGCGGCGTTCCGGATACGACAGAAACCGAGTCCTTGAGGTCGAGCGGCGAATACGTGGCATTGCAATTCTCGCAGGCATCGCCGTACTGATCTTCAGCGCCGCAGTTGGGACACGTGCCGCGCACATAGCGGTCCGGCAAGAACATCCCTTCACGCTCGTCATAGGCCTGCTGAATGGTCTGTCGCCCAATGTGGTTACCCTCGAGCAGCCGCTGGTAGATCTTGGCGGTGAGGGCCTCGTTTTCGCGGGAATGGGTCGTATGGTAGTTGTCGAAACTGATTCCAAAAGCGGCAAAATCCCGCTGATGGCTGGCACCTACGGTTTCGATGAGGGTTTCCGGTGTTACCCCGTCCTGTTGGGCCCTGAGCATGATCGGCGTGCCATGAGCGTCGCTAGCGCACACGTACAGGCAGCGTTCGCCGCGCAACCGCTGAAATCTCACCCAGGCATCCGTCTGGATGTATTCCACCATATGACCCAGATGGATGGGCCCGTTGGCGTAGGGTAACGCGCTGGTCACCAGTATGTTTCGTCGGCTTGGCAAGGGTCGTCCCAACTTGGGATTCGAGGTGGGGCAATTATGCCACCGTCACGACTCGGCCCACAGGGGTTGCGGGACTTGGTTCAGGCGATATCTTTGACTTGTTCGAACTTCGACTTGTCAATCGCGTTGCGATAGGCATCGAGCCCCGAGATTGCTCCTTCTTCCATGAGCATCTTCAGCGCCGAATCCATCGTGCGCATGCCGGCCTTGCCACTGGACTGGATGACCGTCTCTAACTGGTCCAGCTTGCCCTGGCGAACCAGGTTGGCGACCGCGGGCGTGTTGACCAACACTTCCAAGGCAGCAACCCGTCCGGAGCCGTCCTTGCGCTTGATGAGCTGTTGCGAGATGACGCCCTTCAGAGAGGTCGAAAGCATCGTGCGGATATGGGGTTGCTTATCGGCCGGGAATACGTTGACGATCCGGTCGATGGTGGCAGCGGCCCCGTTGGTATGTAGGGTCCCCATCACCAGAATGCCCATTTCGGCGGCGGTGACCGCGATACTCATGGTTTCGAGATCCCGGAGCTCGCCCACGAGCACGACGTCAGGATCTTCGCGCAAGGCGGAGTGGAGGGCGGCGGCGAAGGATGGGCTGTGCACCCCGACTTCCCGTTGGCTAATCAGACAATGCTTGCGGTGATGGACGAACTCGATAGGATCTTCGATGGTGAGGATGTGGCCGCTGAGGCGTTCATTGAGGGCATCGATCATTGCCGCAAGGGTGGTGGACTTACCGGAGCCCGTCTTGCCGGTTACCAGAATCAAACCCTGAACCGCCCGGGTGAGATCGTGTACCGAATCCGGCATGTTCAGCTCTTCCAAGGTCAGGGCCTGGGACGGAATGCCCCTGAATACGGCGCCTATGCCATTGAGGTGGCGGAAAACATTGACCCGGAAGCGGGACACGTCCGGGATCTCGTGGGCAAAGTCGGCCGAGTCATGCTGTTTGAACTGTTCCAGATGGGCGCTGGTCATGATCTGCAGTAGCTCGTCTTCGAGGTCCTGCGTGCTGAGGGGCTGGTTTTCGACGGTCAATAGGTCGCCATTGACGCGCATCCGGGGCGGGTCGCCCGCGACCAAATGCAGATCCGAGCCTTTGCGCATCTGCATGCTCATCAGGAGATCGTTGATCTTCGACATCGGCTAATAGCCCTTGCTCAAATATCCATTTTCGGGAGTACGGTGGTGTCGGTGACGAAGCGCTCGAATTTCCGCTTGTCGAGGGCGTAGTTGTAGGCATCGTCCGGATTGATGATCTTGGCATTGACCGCATCGAACAACGCCTGGTCCATGAGTTGCATCCCCAGGTCCTTGCCTGTCTGCAGTTGGGCAGGAATTTGGTGAGTCTGGTCATTGAGAACCAGTTTGGCGATCGCGCGGGTCATCACGAGGATCTCCAGTACCGCGTGGCGGCCGCGGCCGTCAATGGTCTTGATGAGATTTTGCGTCACCACCGCCTGCAGCGATTGGGACAGGAAGCTTTTTGTCTGTTCGCGCTCGTCGGCCGGCAAAGCGTCGATAATTCGGTCAACGCTCTTGGTCGCGCTGGTGGTGTGTAGGGTGCCCAACACCAGATGTCCCGTTTCGGCGGCCGTCATTGCCATGCTGATGGTTTCCGCGTCGCGAAGCTCGCCGACCAGAATGACATCGGGATCCTCGCGCATGGCGGCGCGGACGCCTTCCGCGAAGCTGGGGATATGCGTGCCGAGCTCCCGCTGAATGACCTGCGAGCGCTTGCTGGGGTGAACGAACTCGATTGGGTCTTCCAGGCTGATGATATTGAGACTACGGGTCGAGTTCAGGTGGTCGATCATCGACGCCAGGGTTGTCGATTTGCCCGTGCCGGTGGAGCCTGTGACCAGCACCATGCCCTGGTGAAAATCGCAGAACTTTTCAACGATCGGTGGCAGGCCCAGGCGCTCCATGCTCGGTATTTCGGTAGGGATGTGGCGAAAAGTGGCACCGATCCCCGTCTCTTTACGGAAAAGATTGACGCGGAAACGGCCGCCGTCTTCGCTCACGTAGGAGAAGTCGAGATCATGCCCCGCGCTGAACTTGTCGCGTTGCGATTCGAGCAGAATTTCCTCCACATAGCCGTCCAGCTCCCCATCGCCCAGTTCGCGGAACTTGATAGGCATCAGATCGCCATGCAAGCGCAGCATGGGTGGGACGCCCACGGCCAGGTGCACGTCCGAACAGCCCTGCGCCAGACCCAATTTCAGAAACGAGTCAATTCTCGCCATTTGCCGTCGCCAATTGATCCATATGGGGTAGTAGGGCTTCGCGAAATTCTTCCATCGAGGCGTAGCGTTTGAGCTTGTCCACGGACATGGCTTTGGTGACGATCTCGTTGATCTCTTTGGGAAGCTTCGTGTTGATCTCGATCGCCGTGCGCGCCTTGCCTTGGACGTGTTGATACATCACGGACATGTGATCGCCGCGGCTATAAGGCGGCACACCCGTCAGCATTTCATAAAGAATGACGCCGAGGCTGTAGATGTCGGCCGTCTCGTCGACCTTCTTGCCAAGAATCTGTTCCGGCGCCATGTACTTCGGCGAGCCAATCACATAGCCGGTCTTGGTGAGCTGTGTGTCGCCGCTGCTCGCCGCGGCGGCAACGCCGAAGTCCACGATCTTCAACAGGCCTTGATCGTTGATGAGGATATTGGCGGGTTTTAGGTCACGATGGATGATGCCCTGTTGATGCGCCACGGCCATCCCGGTGGCGATATCGCAGGCGAAGCCCATCGCCTTTCTGATGTCTAACGGTTTCTGGTTGACGATCTCGCCGCCGAGCGTGTGGGAGGGGAAGTACTCCATGCTGATGGCGTAGCCTCCTCCCATGTACAGGAAGTCATAGATGCGGATGACGTTCTTGTGCGTGATCTTGCGCGAATATCGCAACTCGTGGACGAAGCGTTTCATCATTTCCTCGTCCGAGGCGACGTTCGGGTTCAAGAATTTCAGGATGAGGCGTTCCCCGACAACGGTGTCTTCGACGAGAACGACCGTGCCGAACGCGCCCTTGCCGATTTTCTCGATGTATTTGTAACGGCCCTCGATCAGATCGCCGGACTGCAGCGCGGACAGGTCGATGGGCGTTTGCTCCGCAGTCTCCTCCACCATCGCCGGCACGTCTTCTTCGTCGATCAGCATGGTGCGGGCGGTTTCTTTCGTGTCGCGGGTTTGCGGTGGCGTGGCCGGTGCCGCCGGCGCTCGGTCCATAGTCGTCAAGCCCGGCCGCGTCCCGCTGCCGGAAAAACGCTTTTCAATATCTTGGATCGCCCTGTTGGCCGCTCGATTGACGGTCTCGTCGGGCGTGTTCGCACCCTGCTGGATGCGCTGGCGAACCGTTTCGGCGCGGCGTTCGTCCGCGAGTTTCGGAACGGCCTCCAGGGCGGCGATCTTGATCTCCTTGTCCTTGTGGTTGAGATATGGCAAGAGCTTTTCGAGTGCTTTCGGGTTGCCGAGGTTACCGAGCGCCCGAATCGCGACGGGAATCGCGCGGCCGCCGCGGCCCATCATTTCAAGCAGGACGGGCATGGCCTTGGTGTCGCCGATTTCGCCTAACGCGTCCGCAGCGCGCTCGCTCACCCACCAGTCCTCGTCGCGGGTCGCTTCCATCAGATGCTTGACCGCGCGCGGATCGTTGGTGGTGTTAAGAATTTCGATGGCCGATCGACGCACATCTTCGTCTTCATCGCGGATCAGCTGTAGGACGGCATCCACCACCCGGGGGCCGCCAATGCGCGCCAGCGCGTCGGAGGCGCGCGCCCGGACCCACCAGTCTTCGTCTTTGACCACTTGTAATAGGGTCTTGATCGAATTGGCATCGCCGATTTCGTTGAGTATCTCAACGGCGGAACGGCGAGAGAACTCGTTTTCATCTTTCAGCGCAGGGATGAGATAGTGAACCGTGTCGGGGTGGTTGAGTCGGATGATCACGTCGACGGCTTTGTTCATGACGTCGACGTCGGGATCCAAGAGTAGCGAGCATACGAGTTCGGCGTTGACATCGGTCTTCAGGCGGGCGACGCCTGCGAGCGCGGCCTGGCGCACCATCTTGTTGTTGTCTTTGAGCTGTTCCTCGAGCGCTTTGTGGACGTCGGGCCGATCAAACTGTGAAATGACGTTGATCAAATGCATTCTGACCACCGGGTCCTTACCATCCATGCGCTGAATGAGATCGGGCACTAGCTCGTCGTTGACCATCTCCTCCACGAGCTTGAAGACCGCGGCTTTTTCGCTCGGCTGCAGGTAATAGACTTGGCCGAGCAGCTGGCGAATGTTGAGCCGGTCCTTGTGCACGGAGAGGATTTCCAGAATCGCCGATTTCGCATAGTTGTCCTCGGCGAGCAGGTCCAATAACCGGTTGACGTTATAGCCCTTGCCGCTGGATAAGGCCCACGCCGTCCCCGACACCGTACGAGGATCGGAACTCGCTAGCCCCTGCACAAGTTGCATCAGGGATTTATCGTTCAAGGCGGCGGTCAGCACCTCAACGTATGCCATCGTCTGTTGCTTATTGGCCATGCCGAGGGTCTCGAGGACCTTGGGGATGGCAGCGGGGCCCATCTTGCGAAGCTTCTCGAGAGCTTTCTTGGCGGTTTGAGATGACGGATCGTCTTCCGCTTGGATCACGGAAGTCAGCCGTTCTGCTTTTAGCGAACTAAGGAAACTCATACGCTAGCTTTTTGGGCCTCCCAAGACCGACCAGGCCCAAAAGGCCCTTAAGTTTTCTGATTGGAACCTGACTGGGTCGGTCGAGACATCCGCCCGCCGTTTACCCCAATCTCACATAATCATCTCCGACAGGCGGTCGATTATGCCATAGGGGTGTCGGGAAAACGGAACGTAGATCACAGCTTGAGGCCCCGCGCACTCAGGGCTACCCGGGGGTCGATTCGGGGTACAATCGCCGCCCTTCTTTTGCTCCGGGTGGAGACGCTCAGCAGCCATGACTGGACAGGAATCCTCGATCGAGCAATTGCGCCTTGCGGTGGGCAGTTTTCCGTTGCTCTACACTGGGTTGGCGGTGAGCGAGGGCGGCGCCCAGGCAGCGGTCGCGCCCACCGGCGACCACCAGGCGCGCGTGGCGCTGACCCTGGAATTTCCCGCCGCGCGCTGGGTTGCGGAGGCCAAGGCCCAGCTGCTGGATTGGCTTGGGCAGCATTGCCCGGAATGGCAGGTCGAGGTCGAGGTCGACTGGCGCGTCGTGACCCATGCCGTGCAGGGTACTTTGAAGCCGCTGCCGGGAATCAGCAACGTCGTCGCCGTTGCCTCCGGTAAGGGCGGAGTCGGTAAATCCACGCTGGCGGTGAATCTGGCGCTGGCGCTCGCCGCGGAGGGTGCCCGAGTGGGGATACTGGATGCCGATATTTATGGCCCCAGCCAGCCACGCATGCTGGGCCTTCTCAAAGCCCAACCGGAAACGGACGATGGCAAGACCATCAAGCCACTGATAGCGCACGGGATCAAGGCGATGAGTATCGGTTTCTTGGTCGATGAGGCGCAGCCGATGGTCTGGCGGGGCCCGATGGTGACATCGGCGCTGAATCAGCTACTCGGTCAGACGCTGTGGGGCGATCTGGATTTCTTGATCGTCGACATGCCGCCGGGAACGGGGGACATCCAGTTGACGTTATCCCAACAGGTGCCCGTGAGCGGTGCCGTGATCGTCACCACCCCCCAGGATATTGCGCTTGCGGATGCCGCCAAAGGCCTGGCGATGTTTGCCAAGGTTAACGTGCCCGTACTGGGGGTCATCGAAAACATGTCGTTACATATCTGCAGTGAATGTGGGCACGCGGAGCCGATCTTCGGCGCCGACGGCGGCGCACGATTGGCCGCCGAAAACCACGTTAAGCTGTTGGGCAGCATTCCCCTGGATCGTCGCATCCGCGAACAAACCGACGCGGGACGGCCGACCGTAGTGGCGGACCCCGACGGCCCATTGGCGGCAGCCTACTTCGAGCTCGCTAGACATACCGCGGGTCAACTGGCGTTGAGGGCAAAGGATTACAGTCACAAATTCCCAAAAATTACCGTCGAGGAAGCTTGATGAGTATTAAATCGGACCGCTGGATCCGGCGCATGGCAGCCGAGGGCATGATCGAGCCTTTCGAACCGCAGCAGGTGCGGTACGCAGGCGAACAGCGCGTAGTGTCCTATGGCACCTCGAGCTATGGCTACGACGTTCGCTGTGCGGCCGAATTCAGAGTCTTTACGAACATCAACTCCGCCGTCGTCGATCCCAAGGCGTTCGACGACGCCAGTTTCGTCACCGTCGATTCAGACGTTTGCATTATTCCGCCCAATTCATTCGTGCTGGCTCGCACCGTCGAATATTTTCGAATTCCGCGCACCGTCTTGACCGTTTGCCTGGGCAAATCTACCTACGCCCGCTGCGGCATCATTGTCAACGTCACTCCGCTGGAGCCGGAGTGGTCGGGACACGTCACCCTAGAGTTTTCCAACACGACGCCGCTGCCGGCGAAAATCTACGCCAACGAAGGCGTGGCGCAAATGTTGTTCTTCGAATCCGATGAGGTTTGTGAAACCAGTTACGCAGACCGTGGCGGCAAATATCAGGGTCAAACAGGCGTCACGTTGCCGCGGGCTTAGTGGCAGCGGAAGTTGGCGGGCGGACTTCTTCGATAACGTGCGGTGTATTGAGCGGTCCTCCGTCGAGCATGACTTGGCCGCCTTGATAACTTAGCCGGCCCGTCAGAAACCAATTCACCGCGCGCGGCAAGATAATGTGTTCGCCCACTAGAACCCGTGCGGATAGCGATGCCTCGGTGTCGGCCGGGTCTACCCGTAACCGGTACTGAAGCACCGCCGGACCGCCGTCCAGTGCGGCGGTGACGAAATGCACGGTCGAGCCGTGCTCGCGGTCACCCGCCGCCAAAACCCTGGCATGCGTGTGCAGCCCGGGATAGCGAGGTAGCAGCGACGGGTGTAGGTTCAGCATACGGTCCGCGAAATGCTCCACGAAGGCGGGATTGAGGATGCGCATGTAGCCGGCGAGTACCAGCAGGTCGGGCGAATAGTCATCGAGCAGCCGAGCGAGCGCGGCGTCGAAGTCATCGCGGCTGGCAAAATCTCGCGGGCTCAAGTGATGATGCTTGATGCCGGCGCGTTCCGCGCGTTGCAGGGCTTCCACGCCCGCGCGGTTGCTGACGACCACGGCGATGCCGCCGCCCAGCTTATGGCCGGCATCGATGAGTGCTTGCAGGTTGCTACCGAAGCCCGAGACGAGTACCGCGCAGCGCTTCAACTTAATACCACGCCACCTTGCCCGGCGCGGATCTCGCCGATTGAAAACACGTGCTGACCCGTGGCGGTCAAATGGTCCACGGCGATCTCCATGTCCCCCGGACTCACGACAACGACCATGCCGACCCCACAGTTGAAGGTGCGGAGCATTTCCTCCGCGCTGATGTCTCCCTGCGCCTGTAGCCATTTGAAAATCGCCGGCCACTGCCAGCGGTCCTCATGGACGTGGGCCTCCAGATTGTCCGGCAACACGCGCGGAATATTTTCAAGCAGCCCACCGCCTGTGATGTGGGCGATGCCGAGTACTTTGACGCGCCGGCAAAGGTGACGAATAGGCGCCGCGTAAAGTCGAGTCGGTTCCAGGAGTAGATCGATAATGCGGCGGCCATCCAAGATATCGTTGGCCGCGCTTGGCTGACGTTCCAGGACTTTTCTGATCAGCGAAAAGCCGTTGGAATGCGGCCCTGATGAGCTGATCGCCAACAGCTGGTCGCCGACGTCGATGCCGGTACCGTCGATGATGTCGTCCCGCTCGACGACCCCGACGCAGAAGCCGGCCAAATCGTAGTCGTCGGCTTGGTACATGCCGGGCATTTCAGCCGTTTCGCCTCCCAGGAGGGTCATCCCCGATTGCTCGCAACCGCGCGCTATCCCCTCGACCACGCGGGCCGCGACATTTACGTCCAGTTTGCCGGTGGCGTAATAGTCAAGGAAGAATAAGGGTTCCGCCCCCTGGACGATCACGTCGTTGACGCACATCCCAACCAGGTCGATGCCGATATTGTCGTGGGCATCGTGTTCTATGGCCAGGCGCAGTTTCGTACCGACGCCGTCGGTTCCCGCCACTAGAACAGGCTGCCGGTAGCCCTCGGGCAGTGCAAACATCCCACCGAAGCCGCCCAGACTACCCAGCGCCTCGGGGCGCTGTGTGCGGGCCACGGCCGGCTTGATGCGCTCGACCAACTGATTCCCGGCATCGATGTCGACGCCGGCGTCCTTGTAGGTAAGAGGCTTGTGGGTCATGGTATCTCGAATTGCCGGACGTGAGCGTTAGCCGTCAAGGCGGGTTGACTCTTAAGAACGCTATAATAAATGTAGCTGTGGCGAGAGGACAGTAGATGCAGGATATTGTACACAGGAACATTGGCCCACATGGCCGGGCTTTGCTGGTCCTCCTTGCGGTCTTGGGTTTGCTCGTTGCAGCCCCGCCCAGCGACGCGGCGAGGTTTGAAGGCCTCTATACGGTGGTCGTGCCGGCCGATAATGAGGCCGAAGATCCATTGGCCGTGGCAACCGAGCGCGCCCTGGGGGAACTGTTCGTGCGAATGACCGGCCAGCGGGGTGTGGGGAGTGACCCGGCGGTGTTTCCGATCCTCGAGGCCGCCGACCGGTTTGTTGAGCAATGGGGTTACCAAACGGCGGAGGATATCGTCGTAACCTTCGATGGTGAGGCGGTCGAGGCGGAATTGCGGCGTTTGAATTTTCCGATCTGGGGTAGCGAGCGACCGCAGACATTGCTGTGGGTCGCCTATGATCCGGGGAACGGCCAACGCCGTTTGCTGGGCGCCCAGCCGGATGACCCCGACCAGCCCGACCCACTGGCTTGGCTGCGAGAAATTATCGAAGCCACCGCGGCGGAGCGGGGCATTCCAACCCGATTGCCGTTACTTGACGCCCAAGAGACTGCCGCGATCACGCCCGCGGACGTCTGGGGCGGCTTCAACGATCGGATCGAAGCCGCCTCGCGGCGTTATGCGGCGGATGCGATCTTGGTGGGCCGCATTCGCTCGAGTGGCGGTGCTTACGCGGCTCGTTGGAGTTTGCTGACGGGCGATGATTTCCGTGAGCGTCGCGGCACGATTCGCGACGGCATCGACTGGCTAGCGGACATTTACGCCAATCAATACGCGGTGACGGGCAGTGCTCAGCGCCGCCGCGTGTTGGTGACCGAGGTAAACAGTTTCGATGACTACGCCCGGGTGATGGCTTTCATGGAGCAATTGAGCTTGATTGAGAGTTTGGCGGTGGAGGAAGTTGCAGATGACGCGGTATTGCTTTCGATGAACATACGTGGTGACTCGGTGGTATTGCGGCGCGCCTTGACTCTAGGCAATGTGTTACGCCCCGTGCCGCCGCCGTTCAATGCGGTGGCGAATGTTGCTGACGCTTATTTTCGGGTCGCAGACTGAGGCAACATGAGCTGGACTTGGATTCCGAACGCAATTTGCGTTTTCCGAATCCTGCTGGTCGGGCCCGTGGTGTGGGTGTTGCTGCAGGCACAATATTCGATTGCATTGATACTCATCGCAGCCGCCGGGTTGTCGGACGGTTTAGACGGATTCCTCGCAAAGCGCTACGATTGGCGTACTCGGCTTGGCTCCCTACTGGATCCGGCTGCGGACAAACTGCTGCTGGTGTCGGTTTTCCTGACCTTGACCTATCTGGATCTGGCGCCGGCGTGGCTTGCCCTCACCGTCATACTGCGAGACGTTGTCATTGTTTGCGGAGCAGCGGCCTATCAGCTCTTGATCGGCCCTGTCCATGGAGAGCCGCGACGAATTAGCAAACTCAACACGGCCTGCCAACTGCTTTTCGTATTGTCCATCATTACGCAGCAGGATTACGGAAGGCCGCCGGATATATCCATTTTGCTGCTGGGCGCGGGCGTGTTTTACACGAGCGTGATCAGCGGAATTGATTACATACTGACTTGGTCGAAGCGAGCATGGCAAGCGAAAACGAGAGTGTCTACCTAGAACGCCGCATATTGTGGCTGGGCGTGTTAGCCGCAAGCAGCTACGTGCTGTATTTGTTAGCACCCATTCTGACGCCATTCGTGGCTGCAGCGCTGCTTGCTTACATAGGCGACCCGTTGGTGGATCGACTGCAACGTCTAAAGCTGCCAAGAACGCCGGCCGTGTTGGCCGTGTTCGTCTTGACGTTTTTTGTGATTTCCCTTTTGGTGCTATTGGTATTGCCGCTGGTGAAAAGCCAGGCGGCGGCGCTCATCGAGCGGCTGCCAGCCTACGCCGCCTGGGTTGAAGCGAATATCTTGCCGAAATTGGAGGGGCTCGTTGAAGGCTCGGGTGGAGGCGACGACGTCGGCATTGCCGCGTTCGTGGCCAAGAATGCGAGTGTCGCGGGCAGTTGGGGCGCAAGAGTGGTGGGTTCGGTATCCCGTTCGGGCTCATTGCTCCTATCCGGACTTTTGAGCTTGCTTCTCGTGCCGGTGCTGACGTTCTACTTGCTCAGGGATTGGGATCGGTTAGTGGCAACGGTAGCGTTGCTCATTCCACGTCGAAACCGCGAGACCGTGGCCGATTTGGCCCGGCAAACCGACGCCGTGTTAGGCGGTTTTCTGCGCGGCCAGTTGATGGTGATGTTCGGACTAGCGGTGATCTACTCCAGCGGTCTCGCCATCTTGGGTTTGGATTTCGCCCTGGCCATCGGTGTGTTGGCCGGCTTGGTCAGTTTCGTTCCCTATCTCGGCTTCGTGATCGGCATTGGCTTGGCCGGCTTGGCCACGTTGGTCGAAGGTAGCGGCTGGCTGACCTTGGGTGGGGTGGTGGCGGTGTTCGCCGTTGGGCAGGCGGTGGAGGGCATGCTGCTGACGCCGCGGTTGGTCGGCTCGCGAATTGGACTGCATCCGGTGGCTGTTATTTTTGCTGTCCTAGCCGGCGGTCAGTTGTTCGGCTTCTTTGGTGTGTTGATGGCGTTGCCGATCGCCGCCGTGTTGTCGGTGTTGGCGCGCTATGCGCACCGGCAGCTATTTCCCGACGAACACCTGGATCTGACAGGCAATTAGCGTGTCGCAGTTGCCATTGCCGCTGCGGTTAGCGCCCCAGGCAACTTTTGATAGTTTCTTCGCTGCCGACGATAAGGCACGGGAAGTCGCGTATCTATTGCAGCACCTGCGGCATTCACAGGTTATTTGGATTTGGGGCGGGCCGGGTAGCGGTAAATCGCACCTGCTCCAGGCCACTTGCGCCCATTGGAACGCACGTGGCCGGCGCGTCATTTATTGGGATTTGGCCACGGCGGATGCCGCGGCGGCCTTAGCCGGTATGGAAGCCCTGGATGTGGTCGTATTAGACAACGTTGCCGCCGTGATAGGCGATGGGGCGGCCGAGCAGGCGCTGTTTCGGTTGCATAACGAGTTGCTCGCACAGGATGGCTGTTTGGTTCTGGCGGCCGCCGCCGGCCCCGCAGAGTTAACGGCACAGTTGCCGGACCTTGCCTCTCGGCTCGCAGCCGCGTTGGTATATCGCCTGCCGTCGTTAGACGAGCAGGCGCAGCTCGAGATATTGACGCTGCGGGCCAGCAAGAATGGTTTGGAACTCGCCCCACCGGCGGCGCGCTATCTGGTTAACCGCGTCGATCGCAACATGGCTTCCCTTTGTGCTTGGCTGGATACACTTGACCATGCCAGCCTCGCCTCACAGCGCAGTCGGCTAACCGTCCCCTTCATCCGCAGTGTCTTGACCGACGGGGTAACGCTGCACCACCCGGATGAGGGTGATGAGGAGACCCAACTCAACCAGTAGGCCAAACATCAACACCCCCGCCCAATTACGCAGTTGAGCGTTGGCGACGATTTCCATGATGGCAATCGTTAGGTACGGTACGAGTAGGATTGTAGACAGCCGGAGCGCCGCTAGGCGTAACCGATAGATAGCGGGCGCCAGTGCGAGTAACGGGGTGACCGCAGCCAGCGACCACAGCGGTCCGAGCCCCATGAGCGCGAGCGAGCCCACGGCGAAGGTCACCAGAGCGTGGCTGGCAAAGGTCACGCGCCGTAGTTGCCGCAGCGTCATGCCAGCCGCTGCGCAATCCGCGCCACGCGTTCGCCTAGGTGGCGTGCGAGGGCGCGCTCTTCTTTAGACAAACTAGGATTCCACTCGGCCGCTACGTGCGTGGCGCCGTAGGGCGTTCCACCGGTTCGAGTCGCCGTTAGGCCGGGTTCCGTATAGGGCACACCGACTAACACCATGCCGTGATGTAGCAGCGGTAGCATCATGGACAGCAGCGTTGTTTCCTGCCCGCCATGGAGTGTCGAGCTCGAGGAGAATACGCCGGCGGGTTTGCCCGCAAGGGCGCCATTCGTCCATAGCGTCGCGGTGCCGTCGAGAAAATACTTCATTGGCGCCGCCATGTTGCCGAATCGAGTTGGGCTGCCCAGCACCAACCCCGCGCAGTCCTCTAAATCCCCGAGGCCGGCGTAGGGTGCGCCTTCCGCGGGCACAGCCGGCGCCGTGGCTTCATGCGTTGGCGAAACCGGCGCCACGGTGCGTAGCCGTGCTTCGGCCCCGGCCGCCTCGACCCCCCGGGCGACTTCTTGGGCCAGCGCTCGAGTGCTGCCCCGGCGAGAATAGTAGAGCACCAAGATTGGATTCATACGTTTGCCTATAAAATTTCTAATATGTTTTCATTAACTAATTGTTTATTATATAGATAATGACTAATTTGCCCGAAGCGCCAGCGGCTTTCGCCGGGAGGATTATACGGCGAGCGTGCTCGCCTTGACGGTGGCAGCCGAGGTTGCTACGTTGCGGAGGCTCGTAGCGGTGATCGTCACAATAACTACTAAAATGTATCGACGCGCCTGTTTATCCATCATCTGTTCGCTGTGCATTTTGATGCAGGCGGCGTGCGTGACGGCGCCCGTGCAGGAAATGAGCGATGCGCGTCAGGCTATCAATGCTGCAGTCGATGCGGGTGCAGACCGGTTGGCCCCCGACGACCTAGCCGCGGCGCGACAGTATCTGCAAATGGCGGAGCACAAGCTCCAAAGCCGGAGTTTCGCATCGGCACGCAACGACGCGTTGCTTGCGAAAACCAAGGCCGTCGCCGCGTTGGAGGCCAGCTACGCCGCCGACGCGTCCGATGACTGACGACTTAGCTTCCCAACCAGCGCTGAGAGCCGTCTGTTGCCGAATCGAGGGCCGAGTGCAGGGCGTTTTCTTCCGTTCCAGTACCTGCACCGAAGCGAACCGCTTGGGCGTGGTGGGTCGAGTTCGTAACCTTCCGGATGGCGCCGTTGAGGTTGTAGCTCAGGGCGAGCCGGACGCGGTCGCCGCGCTCGTCGGCTGGCTATGGAAGGGGCCGCCGCTGAGCCGCGTTACGGCCGTCAGAGTTGCCGAGACGGCGCGAGCCCAGCTGACGGGATTTACCAGCGAATAACGACCGCTTAGCTGCGAAACCATTTTCGTCTGAGCTTGTTCACCACTTTGTCGCCGTAGGTGCGACGGCCTAGGCTGCCGTTGTAGCGGCCCAGGGCGCGAATCAGACTATTGGGTTCCATGTCCATGTAATAGCGCAGGATGGTGCAGCCCATACGCAGGTTGGTATGCAAGTTCATGAGGTTGTCGCCCGGGCGGCCAATCTCGTTGAGCCAAAAGGGCATGACCTGCATGAGCCCTAACGCGCCTGCATGGGAAATGGCGAAGCGGTCGAAATTACTTTCGACCTCGATGACGGCAAGCACCAACTCCGGCGGTAGATTCGCACGACGGGCCTCGTAGTGAACGGCTTTTAGAATCTCGATGCGTTCTTCCGGATCTTTGACCTGCTGGCGGAGTCGGTGAGCCATGTCCGTAAGCCAGACCTCGGCTTCGAAACGGTCCGGAAAGCTTTCGACTTCCGAGACGGCCCGCACTAGGAGCCTACGTAGTTCGGGGTCGGCACCGCTGCGCGCATCGCCCGGCACGTCGGCGTGGGCGGCCGCACAGAAGAGGACCAACAGGATTGTCGCCGGGCGAATCATCAACCAGCCGTCAACAGCGCTAACAACGCCGACTCGCTCAGGTTCTGGTTGTCGCTTTCACTGCGCCCTTTGTACTCCAATGTTCCCGCGTCGAGGCCTCGCTGCGAAATCACGACGCGATGCGGAATGCCCAGCAAGTCGGCATCGGCGAACATGGCACCCGGGCGCTGATCGCGATCATCCAGCAGCACGGCAATGCCCTGTTGTGTTAACGCGTTGTGTAAGTCTTCAACCGCTGTTTGAACGCGCGGGGATTTGCTCAGTTTGATCGGAATCAAGACGACGTCGAAGGGTGCTAGCGAGGCCGGCCAAATAATACCGCGCTCATCATGGTTCTGTTCGATCGCCGCCGCAACCACCCGGGTAATTCCGATGCCGTAGCAGCCCATGGCGAGGGTTTGTTCCGTGCCGGTGTCGTTTAGAACTGTCGCTCCCATACTCTCACTGTACTTAGTCCCCAGCTGAAAGATGTGACCGACTTCAATACCTCGGGCAATCGACAGCGGCCCGCCGCCCTCGGGACTCGGGTCACCGGCCGTGGCGTTGCGTAGGTCGGCGCTCGGCGGAATCGCTAGGTCGCGTTCGAAATTGACGCCGCGCAAATGGCTGTCGAGTCGATTGGAACCGCAAACGAAGTCGGCCATCGACGCTGCGGCATGATCGGCAATGATGGGGATATCCAGGCCGACCGGACCAACGCAGCCGGGCGGAACCCCACTAGCGGCCTCGACCTCGGCGCCGCGGAGCATCCGCAATGGGCTCGCGACCGCGGATTGCGCGGCTGCCTTGATCGGATTCAGTTCGTGGTCGCCACGTAATAGCAGCGCCACGGCGGGTTGCTCGCTGCCGGCGACCAACAAGGTTTTGAGGCATCGGCTCGGCTCGACCGCCAGGAAATCGGCGAGCTCCTGGATCGTTCGCACCCCCGGGGTTGCCACCTCGGTCATCGCCTCCGTCGCCGGTGCACTCCGGCCGGGGCGGGTGGGTACCATCTCTAGATTGGCGGCGTAATGGTCCGCGTCGTTGTAAGCGATCGCGTCTTCACCGGAATCCGCCAACACATGAAACTCCTCAGAACGGCTGCCCCCGATCGCACCGGAATCTGCCAGCACGATGCGAAACTTGAGACCCATGCGCTCGAAAATACGGGTATAGGCATCGCGCATGCGCTGGTATCCGGCATCCAGGCTGGCTTCATCGATATGAAAGGAATAGGCGTCCTTCATGATGAATTCCCGCGATCGCATCACGCCGAAACGGGGCCGGATCTCGTCTCGAAACTTGGTTTGAATTTGGTAGTAGTTGACGGGGAGCTGGCGATAGCTAGAGAGCTCGCGCCGGGCAATATCGGTGATCACCTCCTCGTGGGTCGGTCCCAGGCAGAAGGCGCGCTCATGACGGTCTTGAAATCGAAGCAGCTCGGGCCCGAACTCGTTCCAGCGTCCCGATTCCTTCCACAACTAGCTGGGTTGCACCGCCGGCATGAGCAGTTCCAGGGCGCCGGCACGGTTCATCTCCTCGCGGACGATGGCCTCCACTTTCTGTAACACCCGCAGACCCACCGGCAGCCAAGAATATAGGCCGGAGGCCAGCCGGCGGATGAGGCCGGCACGCAGCATGAGTTGATGGCTGATGACTTCCGCGTCGGCCGGAATCTCCTTGAGGGTGGTAATGGGGAACTGGCTCAAACGCATGTGTGGGTCCGTCGCAAGATGGTCGCGGCTATTCTAGCGGGGCCTGTGGACCGGGAACCACCTATATGGTTGATTTCGGGCCCGAACCTGGTAGCGTACCGCCGCTTCGCTACCACCGATTGCAAGCTATTGCCTCGTTCAGACTATCCGCTCATCGCCCGGGAGGGGTGGCTGCCGCTGATTGCGATCAGCGTGGCCTGCCTGGTCAGCTTGCGATTATCCATTTACTGGGCGGCGGTGCCCCTGGCTATATTGCTGGTATTACTCGTCCTATTGTTCCGCGATCCTCGGCGGACAGTGCCGGCAGTGCCCTTGGGTGTCGTCAGCCCGGTGGACGGGACGGTGGTAAGCGTCGAGACCACGCCCATCGGGGTATTGGAGCGCGAGGCGGTGCGCATCGTAATCAAGGTCAACAGTCTTGGTGCGTATACGGCGCGTAGCCCGACCGGAGGGCTCATCATGGACTTACATGAACAAGCCCTAGGCGCCCGTTTGCGAGGCCAGGACGGGCTTTGGGTGCGCACCGATTCCGGCGATGATGTCGTGCTGGTGTTTCGCGGTTCCCGCCTCGTCGGACGGCCGCGGGCATTGGTGCGCTACGGTGAGCGCATCGGCCAGGGGCAGCGAGTCGCCTATCTGCGCTTGCCCGACTACGCCGAGGTCTATTTGCCCGTGGGTCTGCGCAACATAGTCGAGCCGGGCCAGGAAGTCCGTGCGGGTACCGATATCTTGGCGGAGTTGGTGCACACGAGCCCCAACAACGGGGCCTAGTCGCCCTTTTCGTGACCCGTTTCCATTGCGCTGGGGCCCGCTTTTGGTCAGCATCGGCGTATGGATGATGCAGACGAACAACCCCGCCGGCGACGCCGAGGTATCTACCTGCTGCCGAACCTAGTAACGACGGGTGGCTTGTTCGCTGGGTTTTATTCCATCGTTGCCGCGATCGATGGCAATTTCGTCAATGCCGCCATCGCCATTATTGTCGCTGGGATCTTGGACGGCCTGGACGGGCGCGTGGCGCGGTTGACGAGCACGGAGACCGATTTCGGCAAGGAATTCGATAGCCTGGCCGACATGGTGTCCTTCGGGCTGGCGCCGTCGATCGTGACCTATCAATGGGGTGTGGAGCGGTTATCGGAATACGGCGCTGCGTGGGGACGCGTGGGCTGGCTATGTGCCTTCCTGTATACGGTCGCCGCCGCTTTTAGGCTGGCGCGCTTCAATAGCCGGCCTGCCCGGGAGAAGCGTTTTTTCCAAGGTTTGCCGAGCCCTTCCGCGGCGGGCGGCGTGGCGGCCACGGTCTGGTTGAGTACCAAATACGATGTGGCCGGTCTGGTGGCCCTACTCGGGGGCAGCGGGATAACGCTCATTGCCGGCCTGTTAATGATGTCGAGTTTCCATTTCTACAGTTTCAAGGACCTCAACGCCAACGCTAAGGTGCCCTTCCAAGGCGTGTTGGTCCCCGCGCTTATCTTGGTCCTTATTTCCATCGATCCGCCCGTGGTCTGCTTCATCCTGTTCGTGGTGTATTCGAGCTCCGGACCGCTAGTTTGGATTTGGCGTCGGCGGAAACGGAAGACGGCCGAACCCGTGGTCGACCACCCGGATTCGTGAGCGGCCGGCAGCAACAATATCTGCGCGCCATGGGTATCCCCGTGTGGGTCGAGCGCGCCGCCGCGCCAATGCCCGTCGATGCCGTCGAGGTGAGCGAGGTCGGTAACGAAGATTGGGACTCGTTACGGCGCGAGGTCAGCGCCTGCCAGCGCTGCGGCTTGCATGCCGGGCGCACGCAAACAGTGTTCGGCGTGGGTTCCGAGCGCGCGCAATTGCTGGTGGTGGGCGAAGCGCCGGGCGCGGAGGAGGATCGCCGCGGCGAGCCTTTCGTCGGCCGCGCCGGCCAGCTGCTTACGGCGATGCTCAAGGCGATCGACTTGCCCCGCGGCGAGGTGTACATCGCAAATGTCTTGAAATGCCGTCCGCCCAACAACCGTGACCCCGACCCCATCGAGGCTGAAACCTGTACGCCGTATCTGCAACGCCAGATCGATCTATTGCAGCCCAAGTTGATCTTGGCGGTGGGCCGGATTGCGGGGCAGTGGCTGACGGGGACCTCCCTGCCATTGGGCAAACTGCGCCTGGGTAGCTACACTTACGGCAAAGGAAACGTGCCGCTACTCGTGACTTATCATCCGGCCTATTTGCTGCGCAGCCCGGGGCAGAAACGCCTGGCATGGGAGGACCTGAAGCGGGTCCGCGCTTTATTGGACGCCCAATCGTGAGCGCCGCACTGGAACCCCAGGTCACCATTCGGGCGATGACCCCCGCCGATTTGGCGGGCGTCAGTGCGGTGGAGCAGGCCACCTATCAATTCCCCTGGAGCCCCGGCATTTTCCGTGATTGCCTATTAGCCGGTTACCCGAGCTTAGTGCTGGTGGATGATGCCATGGTGATTGGTTACGCGATCATGTCGGTCGCGGCAGGCGAGGCCCACATCCTCAATATTTGTGTCCACGGCGACTATCAACGCATGAATTTCGGACGGCGCATGCTGCGCGCGCTCCTCGAGCGTGCGCGCGAGGCGGAGGTCGACAGCGTCTACCTGGAGGTGCGTCCGTCGAACGAAGCCGGATTGGGGTTGTATCGTGCCGAAGGCTTTGTGGAGGTTGGTATCCGCCCACGCTACTATCAGGCCTCGCGCGGTCGCGAAGACGCCGTGATTCTTGCGTTGACTCTGCTCCCGCCTGACTGATTCATTCTCAGCACCCATGAACACATACCTAGACAGGCGTACGTTCGCCATTATTTCCCATCCCGATGCGGGTAAGACCACGCTGACCGAGAAGCTATTGCTGTTTGGCGGCGCGATTCAAATGGCGGGCGCCGTCAAGGGTCGTAAGGCCCAGCGGCACGCGACTTCCGACTGGATGCGCTTGGAGCAACAGCGCGGCATTTCGGTGACGTCCTCGGTCATGCAGTTTCCGTATCGAGATCGGGTCATTAACTTACTCGATACCCCAGGGCACGAGGACTTCTCCGAAGACACCTATCGTACGCTGACCGCGGTCGACAGTGCGCTGATGGTGATCGACAACGCCAAGGGCGTTGAGGAACGCACCATCAAGCTAATGGATGTTTGCCGTTTGCGGACGACGCCGATCATGAGTTTTATCAACAAGATGGACCGGGACGGCAGGGAGGCCCTGGAGCTGCTGGACGAAATCGAGACGGTGCTCAAGATTCAATGCGCCCCGATCACTTGGCCAATTGGCATGGGCCGCGCTTTTCGCGGCGTTTATCATCTGCTCGAAGATCGCCTCTACTTACATGAACGGGGGGCTGGCGCCCAGCCAGGCGAGGCGGAGGCCGTGGATGGGCTACGCAGCGCCGCGGCTCGAGCGGCCATCGGCGATCAAGAAATCGACGCGCTGGTGGAGGATATCGAATTGGTGCGAGGGGCTAGCGCTCCGTTTGATCCCCAACTGTATCGAGCAGGCGAACAAACTCCGGTATTTTTCGGTTCGGCCATCAATAATTTTGGCGTCCGCGAGTTGCTGAATAGCTTCGTGGAACATGCCCCCGCGCCGGCGCCGCGGCAAGCCGAAGGCCGCTCCGTTGCGCCGGACGAGCCCCAGTTCAGCGGCTTCGTTTTCAAGATTCAGGCGAACATGGATCCCGGCCACCGCGACCGTATTGCCTTCTTGAGAATTTGTTCCGGGACTTACAAACCGGGTGTGCGGTTATTTCATGTGCGCCAGCAGCGCGAGGTGCGGATTGCCGATGCTATTACATTTGTTGCCGCCGACCGGCAGCATGCGGAGCTTGGAGTCGCCGGTGACATCATCGGGATTCATAACCACGGCACAATCAACATTGGCGATACCTTTACTCAGGGTGAGTCCATCGTCTTCGGCGGCATCCCTAATTTTGCGCCGGAATTGTTTAGGCGTGCCGTGCTCAAAGATCCGCTACGGTTGAAAGCGTTAAATAAGGGCCTCGACCAATTGTGCGAAGAGGGGGCAACCCAGTTGTATCGGCCCCTGGACAAGAACACATTGATTTTAGGCGCGGTGGGCCCACTGCAATTCGACGTGGTCGCCTTTCGATTGAAGGATGAGTATAACGTCGAGGCGATCTTCGAGCCGGTGAAGGTCGGTGTAGCCCGCTGGGTGTATTGCGCGGATGCTAAATACCTTGCCGAGTTCAAAGCCAAGAACTCGGCCAATCTCGCGGTCGACCACAGCGGTGAGCTCGTGTATCTCGCACCGACTCGCGTGAACTTGACGTTGACCCAGGAACGTTGGCCGGAAATGGAGTTTTTCGCGACTCGGGATCACGCCCAGCCGCTCGCCGGCCGCGCCGCGTGAACCAACCAACCACCCGACAACTCTGGGGGTGGGTCTGTTACGACTGGGCGAATTCCGCGTTCGCCACCACGGTCATCGCGGGTTTCTTTCCCGTGTTTTTTCGAGGTTTTTGGAGCGTCGGGACAGAGCCTGCGGTGACGACCTTTCGGCTGGGCGTGGCCAATGGAACCGCCAGCCTGATTATCGCCCTCATCGCACCGTTGTTGGGTGCCATTGCCGATCGCTGGGGAGCCCGCAAAAAGCTGCTGTTGGCTTTTGCCGGCCTGGGGATCGTCATGACGGGCGCGCTGTATTTTGTGCAGGCGGGTGCCTGGGTGTTTGCGCTAGCCGTGTTCATCTTCGCTTATGTCGGTTTCGCAGCAGCGAACATCTTCTACGACGCACTGCTGAATCACGTTGCGGCCGGCGGTAATCTAGATCGCGTATCGAGTCTCGGATTCGGATTCGGTTATCTGGGTGGCGGCCTCTTGTTCGCGATCAATGTTTGGATGACGCTGAGTCCAACCACATTCGGCTTGGCGGACGAGGCGGAGGCGGTGCGCCTGTCGTTCTTAATGGTCGCTACGTGGTGGGCCGTATTTTCGGTGCCGTTGTTGCTGTGGGTGCGGGAGCCAGGCGGACAGGACGATAGCCTGAAAGCTGCCATCAAAGGTGGCGTCCGGCAGTTGCTCGCCACGTTCCACCAAGTGCGTGCCCTCAAGCCCTTGTTGATTTTTCTCATCGCGTATTTCTTCTATATCGATGGCGTGAATACGGTGATCAAGATGGCCCTCGACTTCGGTTTAGCTTTGGGGTTCGCCAGCCGGGACTTGATCGCAGCGCTATTGCTGGTGCAGTTCGTGGGTTTTCCGGCGGCCTTGGCGTTTGGTTGGATAGGACGGCGCGTGGGATCGAAGACCGGGATACTCATCGGCTTGAGCGGTTATGTCGTTGCCACGCTGTGGGCATCGCAGGTCGACTCGGTCACAGAGTTTTACGCGATGGCGGTGATCGTCGGGCTAGTGCAGGGCGGCGTCCAGGCCCTCAGCCGTTCTCTCTACGCGCGGATGATCCCTGCAGCCCAGGCCGGGGAATTTTTTGGTTTCTATAATTTGTTGGGCCGTTTCGCCGCCGTGTTGGGCCCGTTTCTGGTGGCCTGGACCGCGTTATTGACCGCCAGCCCGCGGCTATCCATGTTGTCCGTCTTGGTGTTATTCGTCCTCGGCGGCGGGTTGTTGACGCGGGTTCCGAGTACAACCGAACTCAAGCCGGTGCGGGTTTGAAAGCCAAGACGCTTTGTCGCAGGCGTTCTAATTCCTGCAAGCCGATGCCGCCCTCGTAGTGTGCTTTCACATACAACCGCGTGATTTCATTGATCGAGGCGGCCAGTTCCGGGTGTGCCGCCGCCACGCGCTTGGCAAAGTCCGTGGGGCCCTCGTTAGGCGACTTCAGTAACGCAACGCGTTTGAGTTTTCCACAACCGCGGGCGTACCAGCGGCTCGCCGGGTCCAGCGATTTCGGTTTGAATCGCCAGGCGAGATAAATGGTCAGTAAGAGCAGTAGCATCCCCGTGCCCAACGCGGCCATCAACAACAACTTACCCCAACGCGGGTTGTCGAAGCCCAGCCATTCCATGAGGTCTTTTTGGAGGTACATGTCATAGCCCAACACCCATTCACTCCAGTAGGCGTTCAACGCGTCCCAGGCAAGCACTACCTTACCCAGCAAGGGGAAACGCTGCAGCATGCGGCCGGGAACCGGTTCGCCGGACCCCATCGATCCGTCGAGGCCCAATTGGATGCGCAACGGTGCGACCGCCGCGGTCGGGTCAACCCTCACCCAACCGTCGTCGCCAAGCCAGAGTTCTACCCAGGCGTGGGCGTCGGACTGGCGGATGATGTAGTACTCGCCCAGTGGGTTGAGTTCACCGCCTTGATAACCCGTCACCACCCGCGCAGGAATACCGGCGGACCGCATCAGGATGCTAAATGCCGAGGCGTAGTGCTCACAGAAGCCTTCGCGATCGTCGAACAGAAACTCGTCCGCCGTGTGACTGGTATTGGCGGGAGGCGGAGTGAGCGTGTAGTAAAACGGGTTGGCGCGAAAGTAATTGAGTGCTCTGGCGATGATTTCCGTTGTGCTAGCGCCATCGGCGAGCCAGCGCCTCGCCAACGCGCGCGTGCGCGGATTGCGCGCTGGCGGGAGGCGGGTGTATAGCTCGATTTGGGCGGAACTCAATTCCTCGGCAGCGGTGAATTGCGGGTACGACGTCATCGCTAAGTCGACGCGGTTGCGAATTGGCTGGAAGCGTTTGAGCTGATAGTGGGAATCGAGAACGATACCCTCGCGTTCCGGCCATTCGCTGGGCATATCCAACGCCAAGAGCCAGTTTTGCCCGTGGGGCTCGAGGCGAATTCTGTAGTGGACCGGCTCTCCCGAATAGCTGAGCGTGCTCCTCCGACCGAAGCGCCCACGCCCCCGTGGCTGCGACCAGGTGCGACCATTGAAGTGGGTCAACACAGGCCCCCGCCAATATAGTTCGTCCGGCCTGGGTGGGCGGCCCGCAAAATTCACCCGGAAAGCGACCGCGTCGGATAGGCCAAGGTCGGTAATATCACCGGGGCTCATGCTATTGCTGAGCCCGGTAGTGGCACTATTGGATTGGCTAGGCAGGGCCCACAAAGGACCGGGCAGGCGAGGGAACAAGACAAACAACACCAGCATGATCGGTACGGCCTGCGCCAGTAGTTGGCCGCTGATGCGGACCGTGTCGCGCACTGGCAGGAGATTTCCGCGCCGGCTCAGCTGTAACAAGCCGATGGTGGTGACCCACACGACTGCGACCAAGTAGATCATGGAGACGATGCTCTGACTGATGAGAAAACCGGCAAACAATAAAAAATAAGCGGTGATCATCAACACCAGTTGATCGCGCCGGCTGTTGGTCTCCATGACTTTCATGGCGATCATGACGGTGAGCAGTGCGCTGCCCGCCTGGACACCGTTGAATGTGCGGTATTGAAACAGCACGCCCAGAAAGGCGGCCAGCGCCAGCAGGCGGCGCAACATCGGTCGCGGCAGCCGCCAACCTAGGGAGACCACCGCCAGCCGCCAGGCGAGGCAAAGGCAAAGCAGCAACGGCACCCAGGGCGTTAAATGAGTCCAATGCAAAAGACTGGCAAGCAGCGCGACGGCGCTGGTCCACCACAGGCGCGCTGCTTGGTCGTCAATCGTCGGCATCGAACAGGGCCAGGATAGTCAGGCATTTGTCGAGATGGGCCGCACCGCTGTCGGGTTTTACTAGACGGCCCGGCACCTGCAATCCGAACCTCGCGCCGCTTTCGTGCGCATCTAGGCACCAGCGAGTGAGTTGTGACAGGCGCGCCTCGACCGGCTCGTCCGGCAGGCTGTCCCACGCCATGAGCATTGGCGTCGTTTGGCTGCCGCTGAACTGCTTGATGAGCAATTGGTCGCTGCGCGCATAAGCCTTCCACGCGACCCGGCGGGGGGGGTCGCCGGGCGTGAAGCTCCGCAGCCCTGCAAAATCGGCCTCACCCCGCTCGTCGGACCATTGTTCCGTGCCTTCCTCCAGTTGCGTGGGTAGTGGCCGTCCAGGAGGCGCGGGTTGGGGATAGACCACACATTCCAAGCTTAGGTAAGCCCAGCTCCAGGCTCGGAACAGTCCCGCCGGATGCCGGGTTGCGATACCGAACCGCTCGAGGGTCAGCAGGCCGCGCCTATTCGCTTCGACGGGTAGGGTGATAATGTCGTCGCCGCGGGCGCCAATGTCGTGGGGTAGCGAGCGCTGCTTCCCGGCGAATAATTCCAATTCGTACCGCGCCGTGTTCGAGGCATTTTTCAAACTGATCTGAAACTGGGCCTTCTCACCGGCAAACACGGGCTGCGCACCAAGGTAATGCACGCCGAGGCCGAGCAGGTTGCGATGTCCGTGGTGCATGCACACCAGTCCCACGCCGCACAGCAAGAACGTCAGGGCAAAGCCGAGGCTGGCCGCATAGTTCAACGATCCTAATAGCGTCGCAAACACCAAAGCCGCAAACGCCAGTCCGGTGCGCGTGGGCAGGATGTAGATCCGCCTCTGGGTAAGTACGAACGGATTGCGATCTTCGCCTTGGCGTTGCTTCGCCCATGCGGCCACGCGCCTCGACAAACGTTGCCGCAGCCGGCTTGTGAGGCCGGTTGGATGAGCCGGGGGTGCCGTGGTCGTCGCAGTCGCCACCGTCGCTACTCGGCTATGGGATTGGAACGGCGTCTATGAGATGGGTAGCGACCTCGCCGGGGGCGATGCCGGAACCCGGATTTGGCTCCAGCCGATGCGCCACCACACCGTCCAATACGGCTTGCACGTCCTCGGGATGGACGCCCTTGTGGTTGTTCAACAGCGCCCAGGCCTGGGCGCTGCGCACCAACGCAATCCCGCCGCGGGGCGATAACCCGTGATTGAACGCGCCGCAATTGCGGCTATAGGCAAGCAGTGCCTGCACGTAGTCTAGTAGCGGATTTGAAATGAGGACGGTCGCCGCGGCGGCCTGTAGTTGAGAGAAGATATTGGCGTCCAGCGCCGGCTGCAGATCTTTGATGAGCTCTCGACGATCGCCGCTGACTAACAGAGCCCGTTCGTTATCGGGATCCGGATAACCAAGACTTATCTGCATGAGAAAGCGATCGAGTTGCGATTCCGGTAACGGAAAAGTGCCGATCTGGGTACTTGGATTGCGGGTGGCGATCACGAAAAAGGGTTCCGGCAGGGTCAGGCATTCCCCGTCCGCGGTAACCTGGCGCTCTTCCATGGCCTCCAACAGCGCGCTTTGCGCTTTGGGCGTAGCCCGGTTGATTTCGTCTGCGAGGACCAACTGCGAAAACACCGGGCCGCGGTGAAATTCGAATTTGCCACTGTCCCGGTGGAATACCGACACGCCGATGACGTCGGCGGGCAGCAAGTCGCTGGTAAACTGAATCCGCTGGTACGACAACCCCATCACTTTGGCCAGGGCGTGAGCCAGCGTGGTCTTGCCCACTCCCGGGACATCTTCGATCAACAGATGACCCCGCGCCAACATGCAGGCAACGCACAGCCGCAGCTGATCACGCTTGCCGACGATCACATCTTCCAAGCCCTCAAGGGCGCGTTCCACGGCCGATCGCGGTTCGAGAGGCTGGGCTGGTTTCAGGCTGGTTGTAGACATAGATATTCGTATGGTGGCGGAAAAACGGGCCTCCCGCACCGGTTGATCATAGCAATTGTGACCCAGTACCCAGGTTTGCGTTGTGTTTACTAGCGTTTCAGGCGCCGAGCCGCTGGATCTGTTCCGTCAACTTGGCGACTTGGGAGGTCATTTCCGTGACCCGCTGGCGCTCTTTTTCCACGACGGCGGCAGGCGCCCGCTCGATGAAGCTGGCGTTGCCCAATTTGGCCTCGGCCTTGGTGAGGTCCCGTTGTACCTTTTCCACCGCGCGGCTGAGCCGTTCCCGCTCGGCTGCCAAATCCTTGATCCCGGCCAGGGGCACCAACAGCCGCAGATCGCCAACCAGCGCCGCGGCACAGCCGGAGGTCGGTCTCCCGGCGAGGGGTTCGATGTGGTCCAGGCGTGCCAGCCGGGTGAGGTAGTTGCGGTAACGTTCCACTCGCCGCAGATCTTGCTGTGAAGCGCCCTCCAGCCAAACGGCCAACGGCCGGCTGAAGCCAATGTCCATCTCGCCACGGATCTGGCGCACGCCGCCGATGAACGCTTGGACCCAGGCGACTTCCTGTTCCGCTTCGACATCGGGGTCGCCACCGGCCGGCAGCGGTTGATTGATGATCGAGTCGCCGCTCAGTCCGAGTGCGGGTTTGACTTCCAGCCACAGGGCTTCGGTGACGAATGGCATCAGTGGGTGCAGTAAGCGCAACACGCTATCTAGGCTGCGCAGCAGGGTGCCTTGGGTGCCACGGCGCACGGCCGCGGGTTGCTCGGGATCGGTGAGGATTGGTTTGCACAGCTCCAGATACCAATCGCAGAATTCGTGCCAAACGAATTCATAAAGCGCCTTTGCCGCTAAGTCCAGGCGGTATTGGCGGTAGTGTTTATCGAGTTCGGCAACGGTGCGCTTTAGACGCGAGTCGATCCATCGATCGGTAACGCCTAATTGCTCTTCGCCGGGTTCGAAGTCGGCGGTATTGCTGAGCACGAAGTGCGAGGCGTTCCATAACTTATTACAAAAATTCCGGTAGCCTTCGATGCGCCCTAGGTCGAAGCGAATATCTCGCCCGGTGGTGGCCAGCGAGGCAAACGTGAACCGCAGTGCATCCGTACCAAAGCTGGGGATTCCGTTTGGAAACTGTTTGCGGGTCGCTGCCTCGACTCGCTTGCTCAGGTGCGGTTGCATCATGCCTTCGGTGCGCTTCTTGATTAAGCCGTCCAAGTCGATTCCGTCAACCAAATCGATGGGATCGATGATATTGCCCTTCGATTTCGACATTTTTTGACCGTCCTGGTCACGCACCAGGCCGTGGATGTAAACCTCGCGGAACGGCACGTCGCCCATGAGTTTGAGACCCATCATGACCATCCGGGCGACCCAGAAAAAGATGATGTCGAAGCCCGTGACGAGGACGGAGGTCGGGTAGAAGGTTTTCAACGCGGGGGTCGAGTCCGGCCAACCCAACGTCGAAAACGGCCACAGGGCGGAGCTGAACCAGGTATCGAGCACATCTTCGTCTTGGGTGAGTATGACGTCGTCGCCGAGATCGTTGTCCCGTCGCGCGTCCTGTTCGGAGTCGGCAACGTACACGTTGCCTTCGTTGTCATACCAGGCGGGAATTCGATGACCCCACCACAGCTGACGGCTGATACACCAGTCTTGGATGTTCCGCATCCACTCGAAATAGGTCTTGTCCCAGTTCGCCGGCACGAACGTGAGGCGGCCGCTCTCGACGGCTTCGATCGCCGGTTTGGCGAGGATTTCGGCGCGCACGTACCATTGATCCGTTAGATAGGGTTCGACGATAGCGTTACTGCGGTCTCCTCTGGGTACCATGAGTTTGTGGTCCTCGATCTTTTCGACGAGGTCCAGCGCCTGGAGTGATTTGACGACTTGCTTGCGCGCCTCGAAACGGTCCAGGCCTTGCATCGCGGCGGGGACCCGTTCGTTTAAGGCGGCGCTTTCGGTAAAAATATTCACCATGGGTAGATCGTGGCGGCGGCCGACCTCATAGTCGTTGAAGTCATGGGCCGGCGTAATTTTCACGCAGCCCGTGCCGAACTCAGGGTCGACGTAGTCATCGGCGATGATGGGAATCAGGCGGTCGGCGAGCGGTAGCCGGATCTGCTTGCCCACCAGCGATTGGTAGCGCGAGTCGTCCGGATGCACCGCCACGGCCGTGTCACCCAACATGGTTTCGGGTCGTGTCGTGGCGACCACCAGGTGTTTGTCGGGGGCATCGGCGAGCGGGTAACGAAAATGCCAGAGGTGGCCTTGCTCTTCTTCACTGAGCACCTCCAGGTCGGATAGCGCGGTATGCAGTACCGGATCCCAGTTCACGAGCCGCTTGCCGCGATAGATGAGCCCCTCGCGATACAGGCGGACGAAGGTTTCCCGCACGGCGTCGGACAGGCCCGGATCCATGGTAAACCGGTCCCGGCTCCAGTCCACCGATGCGCCCAGACGGCGTAGCTGATCGCAAATCCTACCGCCGGACTGATGTTTCCACTCCCAAACCCTCTCCACGAAAGCGTCGCGGCCCAGCTCGCGCCGGCTCGTGCCCTCGGCGTTGAGTAAGCGCTCGACCACCATCTGGGTGGCAATACCCGCATGGTCCGTGCCCGGTTGCCAGAGCGTGTTGCGCCCGCTCATTCGATGGTAACGGGTGAGCGCGTCCATGATGGTCACTTGGAACGCGTGTCCCATATGCAACGTACCGGTCACGTTGGGTGGCGGGATGACAATGCAGTACGGGTCGCCGCTGCCGGAGGGCGCAAACGCGTCTGTGGCCTCCCAACGCGCGTAGA
>JAHEKG010000096.1 GCA_024638475.1 Rhodospirillales bacterium
TGGGGCTGCTCGCGTTTGCCCGTCGTGAAGCCACTAGCCGCCAGCTCACCACTCGGCTTTTAGCCGTCAAGACGTTGGGTCATCTGCGGGACCTGCCAAGCTGGGACCTGATCGCGCAAACTGTCGACAGCCCAAACCCGGCGTTATCGGTGACCGCGGCGACGGCGTTAGTGGAGATCAAACCGAACACCGCCATAACGATCTTGGTGCCTTTGCTCGTCGAGCGACGGGATTGGCCGCGTACCCAGGTCTTCAAACTGCTTGAGAAGGCCGGCGCGGATCTCGTCAGCGAACCGTTATTCCGCGCTATTCGCGCCGCCGATGCTGAAGACTGCGTGTACCTGTTGCAATTCGCGAAGTTGGCCGAGTTCGACGTCCGCGACGCGCTGGCGATGGAGTTGCTCGGTTCCCGCGACAGTCCCGAGGTGATCGCCGGGGCCCTGAAACTGGTCAGCGGGCAAAACGGCGTACCCAGGCTGGCCGCGTTGTCCGCGCATCCGGCTTGGTTTGTGCGGATGCAGGCCGCCCGCGTACTCGGCCGGGTTGGACAACCCGAACACCTGGCCCTGTTGCAGCGGTTGCTGTGCGATCAAGAATGGTGGGTGCGCTACCGAGCGGCACAAGCCATTGTCGGGTTGCCGTTTGTCGGGCCCAACAAGCTCAGGCAACTGCGCGACTCCCAACGCGATCCCTATGCCAAAGACATTCTTGAACAAGCGCTGGCAGAAGTGGGCCTGACATGACCGGCTTCGATATCTTGCTAGCTTGCCAATGGATGTTCCTCGCCTATTTCGTCGGCATCAATACCGGTTATCTCGGCCAGAATCTATTCGCGATTTTGAGTATCCGCCGCTACCTGCGTATCAGCGATGTGGATGGGGCGGACGCGGTGTTTTCCGCCATTAACTTGCCCATTAGCATCGTCGTGCCGGCGTTCAACGAAGCCGCTTCCATTGTCACCTCCGTCAAGGCGCTGTTGCAGCTGGAGTATCCGGACTTCGAACTGGTCGTCGTCAATGATGGTTCAACCGATAACACGTTGGAAAAATTGATCAGCGCCTTCAATCTCCAGCCTTTTCCCGAGGCCTACCGGGCACAAGTCCCCTGCAAAGCCGTCAGGAAAATTTATCGCTCATCCCGCTACACCAATTTGCGTGTCGTCGATAAAGACAATGGCGGCTCGAAAGCCGATGCCAGTAATGCCGGCATCAACGCCTGTCGATATCCCCTGGTTTGCATCGTTGATGCCGACGGCGTGTTGCAGACCAACGCCCTGAGCAGGATCGTGCGACCCTTTCTGGAGGATCCCGACACGGTCGCCGCCGGGGGTACCGTGAGGATTGCCAATGGTTGTACGCTCCGGGACGGGTTCTTGGACAAGGTGCGCTTACCCACGGAGTTCTTGCCCCTGATGCAGGTGATTGAATATTTGCGGGCGTTTCTGTTCGGCCGCATGGGATGGGAGCCGCTCGGTGCCGTGCTCATCGTATCCGGCGCATTCGGGGTATTTCGGCGGGAGACCCTGATCGAAGTCGGCGGCTACAATCCCAACGCCGTCGGCGAGGACATGGAGCTGATCGTGCGCATGCATCGCAAGTTGAAAGCCGCGGGACGGCGCTACAGAGTCGCGTTTATTCCCGATCCGGTATGTTGGACCGACGGCCCAGCCACGCTCAAGGATTTAAGAGGGCAGCGGCTTCGCTGGCAGCATGGGCTCGGCCAAGCGTTGTTCTTGAATCGCTCGCTCATCGGTAACGTGAAAGGGGGCACGGTGTCGTGGCTCGCCGTTCCCTTTTACCTGGTGTTCGAACTACTGGGTCCGACGATCGAAGTTGCGGGTTATTGTTTCGTGGTGATCGCGGCCCTCATGGGTTGGCTAGCCTGGCCGGAGGCAGGCATCTTTCTCGCCTTGGCCCTCTCCCTGGGCCTGCTGTTGTCAATCAGCGCCATTATGCTGGAGGAGTTTTCGTTCCCCATGTATCGCCGCCCCCGTGACCTGGCCATGCTTTACCTTGCCGCCATTGTGGAGAACTTCGGCTATCGTCAGCTCACCGTGTTTTGGCGCTTGCAGGGCCTCATCCGCTGGCTTCGCGGCGGCAGCCACAAGTGGGAAACCATTACGCGCAGCGCGAGCGTCAGCGAATGACCGCAACAGTGCCGGCGAAAACGAACTCAGTACCCAATCGGCTCGACCTACTAATTGCCGGTAGCGGATTGCAAATAGCCGATCAGGTCGTCGCGCGCTGTTTCGTCCGCAATGCCGATGAAAGCCATCGTCGTATTGGGCACCAGCTGATTAGGCCGGTGTATGTACGCATCCATGGTCGATTCGGTCCACACGAGCCCCGAGTCTTTTAGGGCATCGGAATAGGCGACGCCGGGCTGGCTCGCCGCTTTGCTGCCGAAGATTCCCCACAGGTTGGGTCCATTCAAGTGGGTCCCACCTTGTTCAACGGTGTGACAGGCCGCGCATTGCTGGGTGAAAAGGGCCGCCCCCGCGCGGTTGGCTTCACTAACGGTCGGACTCTCGGCCATTGCGTCGCGTTGATTGGGGCGGGAGATCGCATCTGCGACGGGTTCGATGCCCTTTGCACGCAGCATTTTGTCGAAGGCACCCGGATTTTGCGGTTCGGGCGGAAAACGCTTGGTGATGCCGGCGACCTTCGTGGGTGAACCGGAGTATTTTTGTATGAAGCCGTGCACGCTGGTAACGGGGTAGCGCGCGGCGTAAGTCTGGATGTTGTCCTTATCCGGGTACAGTGCCACCGCCGTGCCGCCGTAACCCGCAGAATGACCGGCGTTGCGCAGGGCATGCCACACCGCGCCTTCCGCAGTAATCGATAATCTCGGGACATCGCTGCGGGTGAGCATCGGGTAGTACGTGAATGATTCTTGTCTTGGATCGAATCTCGCCAGGTAGTTGTCGGTGGCCACCCATAGATCGCCGTCCGGATCCGGGGCCACGTCGTAGGGGTTGGCGAAGGGAATCTTCACCGGGTACTTGGTGACGACCGCCGTATCCGGATCGAGTCGAAATAGCCCACCATTCTGCATGCCCCAGCTACCCCAGGTGATCGTCCAGATCATGTTGTCTGCATCGGCGGCAAGGCGCCGCATGTTCGTCGGGCCTTCATCGGTGATGAGATAACTGCGGAAGGTCTCCGACTTGGGATCGAAGCGCGCCACGGAACTGTTGTGATACTCCGCAAACCACACGTTTTCGTCGTGGTCGAGGGTGATGCCGTAGGGTCTGCTGCGGAGGATGGGGACATCCCACCAGACGACGGAGTCGGTGGCCCGGTCCCATTTGCCGATTCCCCCGTCGGCCAACAGGCTGAGCCAAAGGTCGCCGCTGGAATCGAAGATTAAGGTGCTGACGAAGGTAAAGGCGCCACCGTCGGGGCCCGCGAAGGCATAGACATCGTGCAACTCTGTTTGCGGGTCAAAGTGCCGGGGGCCGTTGATCCAAACCGAATCGTCCTTGTCGACCACCAGGCCCTCGGTTCTACCATGATCGAAATATTCCTTATGCTCGCCCGTGGTCGGGTCGAGCCAAATCAAACTATTGCTGCGTTCCGATGCCCATACATGGCCCTCCGAAGTGAAGCCGATATGGTGCGTGCCGGCCTTGGGTCGCCCCGGCAGGTTGGGGAAATGGTATTCGACGTACTGCGCCTTGCTTAACGCGTCGAGATCCAGCGCGGGCTCGGCTTCCAGTTGCACCGCCCGGGGTTCTGCCTCGGGGCCGAAGTTGTCCGCCAAGTAGTCCACCAGGATGTCGCGGTCCGCATCGCTGAGCAAATCCGCATCGAAGTAGGACTGCTTGTTGGGCTTGCCGAAGGCGGCGCCGTCGCGCATGCGGTCCACGGTGGCCGCCCACCCCGCCCTGTCGTGCAAGGGCCGCCCCGACGCGTAGACCCGGCCGAAATTGTAGGCAAACAGCTGCACGGTATGGCAGCCCATGCAGCGCCGTTCCAAGATGTTCCGGCCCGGCCCCGGTGGAAAGATCTCATCGTAAGGCGCAACGGTGGCATCGGGCGAAGGGGGCAGGGGTGCCATGCCGCTCCTCGCCTCGGACCAGCCGCCCTTGTAGGTCATGCCACCCACGTAGTCGGGCTCGTAGGTCCGCGGCGACAGACTGAAGTCGAGTGTGGCGTTTTCTCCGGCAGCGACTTCAACGGGTTGCGTCGCGGGCGCGAAGCCGGCCGTAAATACCTGGCCCACGGCCGGTGCGACCGTGACCTCGTACTCGCCGGGGAATAGATTGACCGCGCGATAACGACCGTCAACCACGAACACCATGAAGCCCACGCCCGTGCCGGTATGACGGGCCAAGGCTGTCGCCAGCAGGTCCGCTGGAAGGCCCGTGACGCGGCCCGATAATTCACCCGTACCGGGCAATCGATCGCCAAGCACCGGCTGGCTGAGCCCCAGGAATAGGAGCGCCTTGATAATGAATCCCACCGGAATTTTCAGCGTCGTCATGCCTGTCCCGCTTGTTGGTTTTGGACCGGCCTAGTTTACACGGGCGCTCGCCAATTTGGCCCTCTGAGTCGCCGGCCGATTTTTCGGCTGAGAACCACCAGCCCTCGCCATTCAGTTTGCACGCGCGGCAATCCGGCGATAGTCCCGATAGGCGGGGGTCCAGAAAGAACGATCGATTGCTGCGGCTAGTTCTTCATCTGTCGTGAGTTGTGCCAGCCCCTGCGACTGGGCAGTTTTTGCCACAGCGAACGCAATTTGTCGGCTCACTTCCGGCAGGGCGTTTAGTGGCGGCAGAATAGCGCTGGATTCGTATCGCGTGTCTGCTGACATGAGTGCCAAGGTAGTGCTGGCAGCCATCAGCATCTCGTCGCTTACCAACTTTGCTTTACTGGCAACGACTCCCAGGCCAATGCCAGGAAACACGTAGCTGTTGTTGCATTGGGATATCTCGTAAGTTTGGGCTTGATGTTCGACATCGCTAAACGGGCTGCCCGTGGCGATGATCGCGTCCCCGTTTGTCCACCTAATAAGGTCCTTCGGTAGGGCCTCTACGTGCCGGGATGGGTTGCTGAGCGGGAAGATGATGGGTTTACGACAAGCCGCGTTCATCTTGCGAATCAAATCTGCTGAAAACAAACCGGCTTGACCCGACACGCCAATCAGGATACTGGCTTTGCTCTGGGAGACCACGTCCAATAGGCCCGGGGAGTCCCCAGCATCGGTGAGTTTCCAGGTTTGAATTGCGTCGATTGGCTGCGCTAATCGTTGCTGAAAGTCGAGTAAACCGGGCATCCCTGTTGTCAGCAGGCCGAAACGGTCCACCATGAAGATGCGAGCGCGTGCCTGGGGATCACTGAGCCCCTCTGCCACCATCGCGCTGACAATGAGTTCGGCGATACCACAGCCCGCCGATCCGGCCCCCGCAATAACGACTCTTTGATTACTGAGCATCTCGTCTTTTTTGCGACAAGCAGACAGTAGGGAACCCAGCGTCACTGCCGCTGTTCCCTGAATGTCATCATTGAAACAGCACACTTGATGACGGTGACGTTGCAATATAGGCATGGCATTGGGCTGGGCAAAATCCTCGAATTGAATCAATACGCCTGGCCAGCGTTGCTGCGCCGCTGCAATAAACTCATCCACAAAGGCATCATATTCAGGCTTCGCGATGCGCGCCCTGCGCAATCCCATGTAATAGGGATCTTTCAGAAGCGACTGGTTATTGGTGCCGACATCGAGTGTGATGGCCAGTGTGTATGCCGGGCTAATGCCGCCGCAGGCTGTGTAGAGGGCTAACTTGCCTATGGAAATGCCCATACCGCCAATGCCCTGGTCACCCAGCCCGAGCACTCGCTCGCCGTCGGTGACGACAATGACCTTGACCTTATCCTTGGTAGCACTGCGTAGGATGTCCTCTATATATTCGCGCTCATCATAGGACACAAAAATGCCACGCGCGTTGCGATAGATATCGGAGAATCGTTCACAGGCTTCGCCAACGATGGGCGTATAGATGATAGGCAGCATTTCGGGGAGATGATCCGTCAGCAAACGGTAGAACAACGTCTCGTTGCTATCCTGGAGAAAGCGCAAATAGATATGGCGATCCAATAACTTGTCAATACCGCAGTACTGCATATAGGCTCGGTTTGCTTGTTCTTCTAGGCTTTCGTATCGAGGTGGCAGCAATCCAAGTAGGTTGAAGGTTTCTCTCTCCTGCCTTGAAAAAGCGGAGCCCTTGTTGAGCAATGGCGTGTCCAGCAGCGCGGGACCAGCGAAAGAAATGTAAATAGGTCTGCCTGGCTTCAAGTTTGTCTCCCGTCCACCCATTCACTACCGTTATTGCTTGAATTCGACCGTATTTCCGGCCATTTTGCCAGCAGCCCCGTTATCGGCAACTAACGCAACCATCCTTTAATCGCGAATAAGTACAAACTCAAAGACATACCAAAGGCAACGCCAAAAGCAACTTGCAAAAGCGATACAGACCATGGCGCATCCGATACATTCATGCCCAGCAGCCCCCCTATCGTGGCAGGGATAAGGGCTAGCGCTGTCAACAACGCCAACAGTCGCATTACCCTATTCATCTGGAACGACGAGACATTGAGTCTCAGGTCCACCAACGATTGCAATGACTCGCGAAGGTCTTCGATGGCGTCGAATAGGTCACCTGTATCATCCGCAAGATACCGAAACAGCTCGCTATCTACCGACGAGACCCCCGCGATCGGAATTTTTCCCTCGCGAAGATCGCGAATAGTATTTATTAAGTGTTTTAAGCTGCTACGAACCTTTAAGATGTCTGCGCGCAACTCGAATGTTCGGGACAGGAAAACCACATCCCCTAACGTGGGTTGATCGGCTTCGATTCGCCCCAGCGTCAACTCTAGTTGCTCAATCACCTCAGTGTTGGCCCGCACGATTTCGGCGATCAGGGCAAACATCGCCCTGTTCATTCGCGGCGTTTTGGCATCGAGCTTATGCAGATGTGTTTCTACGCGTTGTTCGAGATCGGTAATCTGGCGGCATAACACTACGACGTTTTCAGCGGTGCCAACCAGCAGTACCGGTGTTCTCCGCAGCGGCGCGTCAGGTTTCATCGGCAGAGGGTAACGCACGAAAAGCGTGGTAAATCGCTCCAACCGATCAAATCGCGGCACGCTTGATTTGAAGAGGCCTTCAACCGCTTTGATCGGCACCCGCATCGCTTCAGCAACAGCAGGTAGTTGCGCTTCGGACACGCCGCTAAAAAACAGCCAATCCGGCTTGTCGTTGCGAATCCGATTCAGCCCATCTTGCCAACTGATCTCATTAAATTTAATTCCAGATACACCCAATGAACGCACGGACAAGGCCGATATCGCTGTCAGCGGCTCGTCCTTGTAGGCTGATTGATTTGTTAACGAGATTCCTGACCGGGTGCCAAGCAGGGCGAACCGGCCCAAACGAAGTAGCCTCAGGACTGGTGAGTTCTTTAGGGTATCCGGAATCACCGGCAAAACCGCGATGACAGCAAGAACAATGATTAGGGCATCGATGATCCGCCAAGGATTGCAGACAAATCTCCTCTTATCGGCTGCCAGGGCGAAACCGCTGGCATATTCGGCGAAAAATACAAAAATGATCGCGTTTTCAGCGACCGCCAAAATGGCGAGGCCTAGGTCTCCGAGAGCGAACACGTTCGGTGCGATCAACATGAACAGCGAAAGCAACGCCAGAAACCCTAGAAGGGCATCGCTGAGGAGACGGGACAAGTACGAAGCGAGGCCGGTCGGAATTGCTGTGGTCATCGCGGTGTCACATCAATGGTGGTGGCGGACTAAAAGCACGCGGTTTAGGGATTATTCTTGTTTCATTAATCCGACGCGAGCGCGCTAGCATCTTTTGAAAAAGACATGCTGTCGTTGCTTTAGCAGGTGCGCACGACTGCCATCGTCATATTGAATCGGGCTCATGTTCGGAAACAAACGGCACACAAGGGCACTATTATGCCCTGCTCATGATGTATATACGAGTCGGCGAACAAATGATCTCACGGGGCTACGGCTTTAGGTCGGCAGTTGTTGCTGGGTTCCAGTCGTCATGCTCAACGTGACTGTCGAATCAACTAAAAACCATGAATTCAGCTAAACGGGTAGCCTCTCGGCGGTAGCTTCGTGCCCGGTATGACGATCACGCCGTCTATGACTCTGGGCAAGATTCTGGGCGACACGCTGGCCTTCAGGGCATGAGGTGCGGCGGGGAGTCTACCTTGCAGCGCGAACATCAGTTGTGCGGTAGTCCTTGAGGGTGAGTAGCCGAAGGCTGCGAATAATCACGGTCGTGGCGCCAAGAATAATATGCTCGATCAGCTGGTTAGAATAGGAATATCAACAGTTTCTAGTCCCATCCCGTGGAGTTTTTTCTAGCGGTGGAAGCGGCAGCGGTAGCCATAGCAATTATTGGAATAACTCAACCTTGAGGGTGCGGTAACATGGACTGCCTTGAACCTTTAATAACGAGGGGAACACAAGCCATGCGAAGCAAATCAATTCTTGCGACGATCGTTTTCTTCACGGCAATGCTCAGCATACCAATTGCCTCCGCAGGTGATGAGGCCGTCAGCACGATGGCCAGCATCATGATCGGTCTCGAGCACTTTCCCAGTGATTCCGACAAGCAGAAGCTAAGCGCAATCGCCGATAGCAGCAATGCCAGTCAAGCGGAGAGAACTGTCGCTGCCGCCATTGCGAATATTGCGCACAAGGCAAACGCGGCCGATCAGGAAAAACTGAAGGCGATTATCGCGGATGCGGACACGCCGGCCGGACTCCGCGATGTCGCCAGTGTGGTTGCCGGGCTCAACCACATTCCAAGCGATGCGGACAAAGCGAAGCTCAAAAAGTTAGTAGCGGCGCTGTAGAGAAAAGCAGTCGAACCGAGGCTTCAGAAAACCTCGGTTCGCTCTGCTTTTCATTAAGGGGATGCGGCTATGCGAAAGTTGACATGGCTTGCGCGGCTACTCGTAGCGGGCGCCGTCGTTTCGCAGTTGATGATCCCTGCGCATCGGCACCCTCAACGCGGCGATGTTTCTAGGTCAAGAAGATGATCTTGGCTCAATCGAGCCCGGCAAGCACGCCGACATGGTCCTGCTGGACGCGGACCCCCTGGCCGATATCTCCAACGTGGCGCGAATCTCAGCGGTGTTCAAGGGAGGTCAGCGGGTGGACTTAGGTGCCCTAAGCTTGCCCGTCAACGAATAGAGCCGCCCGGGTAGCGTATTCTAGGTGATAATCGGATGTCGCTGCTGACCCAAAAGCAGACGTTCTCCACCGGCGGGTGTTCCGTTGGAACATGAAGGAAGGAATGGTCATGAAGAAAGTAAAAAACGAACTACCGACTCGTCTCGAAGCTGGCGGTGTCTGCTTTCAGGGCCAGGACTGGGGCGATATTAACGTCTCTCGCGTCCGGCTTCCCGCTGGTGCAGACGCCACTCCGCTGCTCGAGGGATTGCCGAACAATCTATGCCAGTGCCCGCACTGGGGAACCGTGGTCAAAGGTTCCATTCATGTGACCTATGCAGACGGCATTGAGGAGACGGTAAACGCCGGCGAGGTTTACTACTGGCCGCCGGGACACACGGTTAGAGTTGACGAGGATTACGAGGCAATTGAGTTCAGCCCAAGCGACCAAATGGGTGAACTTATGAATCACCTTGAAGCGAAACTGAAAGGCTGAATGGGCCATGGGGACGCGGAAATTTCGTCGAAGATTCTGAAATACGGGAGTCCCCGAGAGGCCAATGCTCTTGGCAGGAAAGTACGGGCGTTTGGCGAAACGGTTTGGAGAGAGTTTCGCCGGGACATGGTTCGGGTGGCATGACTATTCGGGTCCGGCTTGATTTGCTGACCTTAGCGCTATGCGCGTGAAGATTGGACCAATCAGTTCGAAAAACACGGTACTGGCGACTACAACGGGCAGAATGATCTGTCGGTATTCCGGGAACTTGTTTACGGCGAGCAACGCCAGGCCAATGGCCACGCCCGCCTGCGGCAGCAGTGCCGAACCCATCCAACGCCGTACGTCCTCATCCGCGTGACTCGCGCGCGCGCCAATCCATGTGCCCAAAAGCTTCCCGCTGGCCCGAGCTAGCAGATACACGAGGCCGATTAAGCCAAGCCCAGCCAGCATGCCGATTTTCAATGAGGCACCCGCCAGCACGAAAAAGATCACCATGAATGGCCACTCGATATTCTCGATCTCGTGAAATGGATAGTCGTGATGTATCGCTATGTTCGTAATCACGGCACCCATTGCCATTGTGGCGATCAGAAAGGAGACGTCTAGCCAGACCGCGGCGCCCCCACAGACATGACGCCAGCCAACACCCTCTGGCAGGCGCGCCAGCCCGGATTTCACACCGATCCATGCAGCGGCCAGAACCCCGATTTGTTTGCCCACGAACAGCCCGGCGGCAATGCCCAGTGTCAGCGGTTGCACGAGGTCGTCAAGCGACAGTCCCCGCAAACTGACCCCGGCATTGGCAAAGGCAAAGACCGGCAGGATAAGGAACGCGACCCATGGGTGAAGGTCATGCTCTAACCGGTACAGCAGAGCCTTGTCCCCGTCCTTGTGCTTGAGTGGAATGGTCAGCGCGATCAGTACACCGGCCAGCGTTGCATGCACACCGGATTTCAGCACAAAGACCCACATGAAGATACCGATAATCAGGTAGGGCGCGGCCCGCCGCACACCCATCCGATTCAGCGCAACAGCCAAGGCAAAACCAAGCATCGACAGGGTCAACGCGCTGGTCGAAAGATCCGAAGTGTAAAATACCGCGATAATGATGATGGCGCCAAGGTCGTCGATGATGGCAACGGCCAGCAAAAACACCTTGAGAGCCACCGGCGCGCGGGTGCCAAGAAGCGCCAAAATACCTAGGGCAAAGGCGATGTCGGTGGCTGTTGGCACCGCCCAGCCGTTCAGATTTTCGGGCGAACCCCAGTTTATCATGAAAAACACCAGCGCCGGAATGGCCATGCCGCCGATGGCGGCAAGGACAGGCAGAGCC
>JAHEKG010000097.1 GCA_024638475.1 Rhodospirillales bacterium
GTCGCGCCGCGGATGCCGTGTGGTTGAGTTACGACGAACTGTATCCGGACAGCCCCATAAAACCGTTATTCGAGCAAGTCTGCGTCGAATGCCACGGTAAGAGTTACCTGTCGTTCTTCCACAAGAGCAAAGCCCAGTGGGACTCGACCATCCGCGCCATGCTCGCCACGCGCATCCCGCCGGGGCGAGTAGACGACGCCCAACGCGAGGCGTTAGCCGATTACCTGGCCACGCATTTCGGCCCGGACAGTCCGGACCGCCGTATGATCAACGAGACGCCGATCCCGTTGGACGAGCAGGCGCTATCCAAAGCGCAGTACGTCGAGTACCTGTTGCCCTTGGATGAATCTCGGCCGCGCCGTTGGGTGCAGGAAGTGCATATCGATTTTGACGGCAATGTTTGGTACACGGAACGCACCCTACCGGCAGCGGTCGGTCGACTCGACCCGCGCACCGGCGAGGTCAAGGAGTGGGTGTTACCCGACCCCGAAGCGGATCCCCATGGGCTCACCATCGACTCTGAGGGCTATGTGTATTGGGCAGAGGTCAAGCAGCCGTATCTGGGCCGACTCGATCCGCGCACAGGCGACATGGAACGCTACCCGTTTGATCCGACGGGTAAACTCGGCACCCTGGGCGGACACACCCCGGTCCTCGACTCGGAAGAGAACGTGTGGTTCACGATCATTTATGGCGACGCCCTGGGCAAGTGGGACCGCAAGACCAAGACAATCGAAGTATGGCGAGTGCCGACGCCCCGCTCCATGCCCTATGGCCTCGATATCGGCCCGAACGATACGCCGGTATTGGCGGGCCTGTACGGTTGTCACGTGGTGGCGTTCGATCAGGCCACGGAAACATTCACCGAGTACCCCGCCCTCGTGGAACCCCCCTGCGTCACCCGCAGGTTAGGCGTCGATTCCAAAAACGTGATCTGGTACGGCGTCTATAGCCGGGGCAAGCTGGGCAAGATCGACCCCCAAACCGGCCAGACCGTCGAGTACGACATGGCGTCGCGTTTCTCGGAACCCTACGACGTCTGGCGGGATAGAAACACCGACCTGTTGTGGATCAGCGATGGGGGTCAGGGAGGCGCTATCGTGCAGTTTAATCCCTCGACGGAAAAGTTTACCTACTATCCGACGCCGCGCCGCAGCGACATGCCCAAGATGGACGTTACCAGCGACGGCAAGATTTGGTACAGCACCCGTGCCGTTCCCGATGGTGCCGTGGGCGTATTGTATCCCGACAAAACTCAGGTCGAATCAATGGCGGCCCGGCGATAACGTTGCGGGTTGCCTTCTAGCCTATCGCAAGCGCGCCGACAACTGTTGGCGGACGGTCTCGGCCGCCGACTCGTCGCCCAACGCCGAATACGCTTGGGCAAGGCCAAGCAGCGACAGCGAGCGGTTTGGCGTTCGCGCCAGCGAAATACGAAACGCTTGTGCGGCCTCGGTGGGTTTGCCGGCGGCCAGCAAGGCCTCGCCGTAGAGTTCGTGGGCGGGCTTGAGTGGATTCGCGGGACCGTTGGGCGGGCGCATCGATTCCTGAATCACAACCCCCTGTCGCAAAATGGCGAGCCCTTTTGCCGTATCGCCTTCGGCAATGGCCACCATTCCGCTAACGGCGTGCTGCATGACAGCGACGGGCTTGCCCGTTTGAGCGTAATAGGACTGATCGTGCTCACCAATAACCGCCGCCTTTTGCTGCAACCGCTCCGCCGCTTCTCGCGCGAGCCCCAAACGACCTAGGTGAACCGCACTCAAGCCCGTGGCGAGGAGTTCATTGTCCGTCGTCTCGTCGGTTATCGGTTGGATTTTCCAACGCCGAGTTTCAATGGTCATCCTGGCTTTTAGTTTCGGCAGAATAGCCATCACCCGCTGTTGACCCGGGTTCTTGTCGAGCACGTCGTGCATGCGCTCGATCCACTGGGCAGCGCGCTCGTAGTCCCCGAGCTGCAGATCGCCGTATTGCCCCCAATCCAGCGCGTGGGCCATGTCGCTGACCTCGTCTCCGGGCTGCCACTGCGCCACCGCCACGTCGTAGGCGGACTGATTGGAGTCGGACACGCCCTGCCACATCCCCCGTTGTATAAAAATATGGGTGGGCATGTGCCGTGCATGGGATACCGCGGGAGCGATATCGTCGAATACATTCGCCGCGGCCAGCGCCAGTGGCGCGTGCACCGGATCATCGAAGGCATGGATCGTGTAGTGCACGGCCCCGGGATGGCGGGGGTTACGACGGCTGATATCCATCGCGATGGAACCCGCCAGTACGTTTCGCCGGTGGCCCTCCTCCGCCGGCCCCGCGGCGCTCAGCAAGGACAATGCATAGTGAGCGGCGATTTCGTCGTCATTGGGAAACTGCTCGTACAACGAGCGCATGATTTCCATGTAGGCCAACCGCCGCGCCTGCGTGTCACCCTTGCCAAAAAACAAAGCCTCCACCGCGCGTATGAAGCCTTGCTCCCGCTCGGTCGGTGCCGCCGCCAGCCTTGCCTGGGCGGTCTTACCTAACCTGGAGAGCACGAGCTTCGGGGTCTCTATGTCCCACTCGGTCGTCAGGGGATGGTTGTAGGTCAGCGCTTCGCCCCAATAGGCCATGGCGAAGCGCGGGTCGATTTGCTGCGCTGTTTGGAACGCGACCCGAGCCTGCTTGCGGCCGAAACTGTGCAGGGCTGCGGCGCCGCGGAGAAAGTGTGCCTGCGCCGCCGCAGAACCGGACGTCGGGAAACTGATGGAGCCCATGTCTTTTAGCTCGGCGGCGTTGACGGAGAGGGGCAACACGATCAAACAGCAACCTACTAGCCAACTTTTTTTCATGGTGGTTCGCAATTTAGTAATTCGACCAGTCACGGCTGACCAATTCCTCATCGATCAAGGTACGCCCAGTCGTACGCCCAGCCTTGAGAAACTGCGTCATTCGCGTTCGGTATTTTCCATCGTCGGAAATGTTGATGAGTTCGTAAACGTATTGATCCGGATCGCTGTTATACACCATGTAAAGGAACACGGTGCGATTAAAAGGGTCGCTGAGGTCATCGAGCTGCCAGCCCGTCACCCGTTCGCTGGAAAAATGAATCTTGCCATCACGGTATTCGCCTTTGGTGTCGATCACCTGGCGCCTGCCGTCCTTAAACTCATACATGTTGGTCTGATGATAGATCTTCGGCCAGTATTCGTCCGGAAGAAAGCGCTTGATAATCCGCGCGTTGAATTCCGACTGAATTACTCCGGCGGGATCCATGCGGCGAAACACCCCGTCCCAAACACCCTCGTGGCGTGCGAGGACTGGCAAGCGCTCGCGAACCTCCTGCGTGGTTTGCGGCGCCGCCTGATCTGCCGCGGCGGCACCGTTCGCCAATAACAAACCGGGGCTCGCAACGGCCAACCGACTCAGTTGGCGGCGGAAAAAATCCGGGCCTGCTTCGTCCATGGTGTTCTCCTGGATGCTACCGGCGCAGGCCTTAGCTGCGCCGGCCTGCGCTCCTTTGGCGGTTCGCTGACGCCCCACGTCTACTGCGTATCGTCAAAAAACGCAATCACCAGCTCAGCTGTCCTGTCGGCGGCCTCTTCGTGGGGAAAAGCCCCGGAATCTGGAATCCCTCGTGCCCGGCCATGCTTCAGCAGGGGCAATGCCTCCGCAACGAACCCGTCATAACTGCCGCGCTGGCCCCAGGCCAGCAGCACCCGCGCGGTCACGCGGGGCAGCAGTGCCAGGTAGTCGATCCGGCCCACTCCCCGGGAGGTGGGTCCAATCCAGCGACCCGCCTGAGCTCGACTGTCGTTTTGTTCGTCGGCGACCGCAACGTCGTGGACCCCAAAAACCTCACGGGCATAGGCTCGGGGCCGTGGCAACGGGTTTTCTTGTGCATCGAAGCGACCATCCGCAATGCCCCTGGCCGCCATTGCCTCTAACTCGGCCAGGGACGCGCTGCCGCCCAGAGCGCTGCCCAGGGAGACGACGCCCGCGACACGCTCGGGCCAGAGTGCGGCGCACACGATGGCCGTGCAGCCCCCCATGGAGCTGCCGACAAACCGATACGGCTGGGTCGCCCCCAGCGTATCGAGCGCATGCATGACTTGGGCCGCCATCGATTCCTGGGGCACGATGAATGGCGGCTCGCCGTACATCTCGGAATCACCGTGACCCGCAAGGTCCAACACGATCACTCGGTAGTGGCCTGCCAGCGCGGGCAGCATGCGGCGCCACTCCTGGATGCGCCCACCCAGCTTATGCAGCAACACCAGTGTAGGGCCCTCACCCGTCATCAAATATTTCAACCGCCCGCCCAGCACGGACACATGGCCTTCTGAGGTCGTTGCCGGTTCGCGACTCAGCGCGGCGACAATCCCCGCCGAGGCGGGGCTCGCTAGGGCCGCGGGAATCGTGGCGGCGGCCATTCTTAATAGGGTTCGGCGATGGATCATGGCAAGGTGCGCCTGTGTTTTGTTCGAGTGTATCGCCCAGATGAGCAATGTTAGTCTTTGGCCTCCAGTCTATTCACCATGTGAACCATTATGAACTACCTGCCTGACGGACCTGACCACCCCACGCAAGCGGCGCTTGATTCGTTCTGGGCCGAGGCCCGGGCCGCCGACCCGAACCTCAGTGACCCGTACGAGGTGCGCTGGTTCGGGATCGATGCCGAGACCACGCAAATGATCTTCGATTACATCAAGGAAGGCGTGAAGGTCGGCACCTTCACCCTGCCCTGGATACTCGAAAACACGGGACAAAGCCCGGCAGAGGCTGGCCAACCCGTCATCCTCATCGACTATGACGGTACCCCCACGTTGGTTTTGCGGATTCTGGACACGACCACCGTCTCGTTCGGCGATATCGATGCCAGTATTACGCGCCTGGACGGGCCCGCCGTCCAGGACCCGGCAATCTGGAAACCGCTACATCAACAGTTCTGGGAATCGCAATTAGAAAAATTCGGCCTGACCGTCACGGACGATATGCCCGTCCTGGTGGAAAGGTTCGAACTCGTCCATACCGCCTAGCGGCGGGTTGACGATTTGTTTTACCGTCCCGAAGAAGGCCATGGCCTACCCCACGACCCATTGAGCGCGCTGGTCATGCCCCGGCCCATCGGCTGGATCTCCAGCATCGATGCGGGCGGCCGCGTGAATCTGGCGCCGTTTGCGCTCTTCAATATCGTTGCCTATCACCCGCCCCACGTCATGTTTGCACCGACGGGACAGCAAAACGGGCGCTTTAAAGACAGCCTCAACAACGTCGAGGCCACCCATGAATTTGTCGCCAACATGGCAACCTGGTCACTCCGTGACGTCGTATGGCAATCCTCTATCCCGGCGCCGCCCGAGGTCGATGAGTTCAAACTGACCGGACTCACGCCGATCGCCTCGAGGTTAGTCCGGCCACCACGGGTGAAGGAAAGCCCCGTGCATCTGGAATGCCGCCACGTACAGACCGTTCGCCTGCCTCATGAAGACGCCGACAACGCCAACCACATCGTCATCGGTAAGGTGGTCGGCATCCACGTCGACGATTCCGTGATCGTCGACGGCATCGTCGACGAAACCCGCCTCGAGCCGATGGCCCGCCTGGGTTATTTGAATTACACGCGGCTCACCGAGGTGCACAGCAAACCGTTCCCCACCTGGCCCCCCGCAGACGGCCAGGACTGAGGCATCCAGCGGCGCGGCTAAGCGCTACCAGTTACGCTTAGAGTTGAAGTACTTGGCCGCGTCGAAAGAATCTTCGGGAATATAATCGAGCTGCAAACCGGGATCGTAGGGCGGTTGGTATTTGTCGTAGACCGGCTTCACCAGCGCCATGGGAATATCCGGCACACGGTGACCGGCTCGGAAACTGGCGATGGGAATATTCGCCTTGACGAATTCTTCGTGCACCGTTTTTGCCATGGCCAGTTCCCTGCCGAAAGGCCCGTAAATGCTGGTCCCGCCCGACCCCGAATAGTCGGGGAAACCCGGTTGGTCCGGCGATAATGACTGGTTGATGGTAATGGTGTAATTCATATTAAACAGGGACGAAGACTTGGAATCTTCTTCGCGAAAACCACCCGATGAGAAGCGGATACCGATCTCCATGCCTTTGAGGCTTATCGCGCGGTGAATATCCGGATCAAAGGGCGATATCAGTAGCGACAGGTTACCGATATCGGTCCGCGCGACGGGTAATACGGCGTCCGCCCCGTACATTTCGATATAACGCGGCAGGACATCGTAGGCGGAGGTGGTAAACATCGTCCAGTCCGGACGCAGACGAACGTTGTGTTGTTTCCAATGCTGCGCAACCACGTTGCCGTCCGGCCCGATCAGCACACCGAGCAACAGCAGGTGGCCCGGCCAATCCTTATTACGAGCGTAGGTTCCGAACGCGACGTAGCAACCGTGCTGCTTCGCCGTCTTACCCAAAATCTCGGTTTCCTCGCCCGGCACCTCGACGGCGACCCGCAGCGCCTCCTTTCGGTTCCAAGGGTTCCAGCCTTGGATCGGCTGTTCGTGAAAGCACACCAGGTCCTGGGGCCCGGGAAAGCCGTTGGCGTTGTCGATGTTTTCAATCATCAGGTCGAGATTCTTCTTGATCACGGGCCGCGGATTGTTCGCATCGGCGGCGCGGATCTGTGACTGGACCGCCGTCACCCGAATCGTGTCTTTTCTCAAGGGCGTGGTTTCATACTTGCCGTTAACGGCCACGCTGATGTCGTTGTCTACCGCCGCCGCCGCTGACCGCGGCACGGCGGTAGTACCCAGCGCGCCAGCCGTGAGGGCAGCGGCGCCCTTCAGAGCAGCTCGGCGAGACAAGTGGGATGTGGAAGGCTTGTTCTTATGAGTCATCGGTTCTCCCTCGAATGGTGCTGACGTTCTTGCCTGCCTATGGCAGAGTAACGAGCATGGGCTCCACAGGGGGCTAGCACAAAGATCCAAGCACCCCAACTACAATAAGGAACAATACTATGAAACGACGGACAGCGCTCGGCCTCTTAGCAGCCGCCCCTTTGGGTGCCACCATCGGCTGCGCAGAGACCGCTCCTCAGCAGCTCAAGTTAAACCCAGCGGACCCGGATGACCTATATCTCATTTTTCGCAAGGTGAACTACACCTTCGACGACCGGCCGGTTTTCTGGTTCATCGAAGCCGTCCGCTACGGATTAGTGGACAGCGAATTCATCCCGTTCTGGAACATGCACGTCGGATTTCTTTTCACGGTAAAAAGCACCGGCGAATTTGACTTCGAAACGAAACAACTGAGCGCCATCTTCTATTCGGACCTCGAGTCCGGTGAGCTGCTGGAAACGTTTAATAACCCCCTCACCGGTGCCGCCGTCCCGGTTCGGCAACCCGGTCTGATCCGCGGAGGCAGCCGCTTCGACAAGACCCACCAAGTCCGTGAGTCGCGCGAGCGACCCGGCATGAACACCGAATCCGGCACCGACTTTGGGCCTGCGTGGATCATCGGCGATGACGTCTGGGTCCATGGGGATACTTGGGTGCGCATGGAGCCCACGGGAACCGAAGGTAAGCTGTTACAGGTCAACGATTGGTCGACCTATCATTCCTCTTTGCGTGCAGTGGCCGATCCCGCTGTCGCGAGCGCCCCGGCGACAATGAATTTCAACGATATCAACACCTGGCCGAGCTGGCTCGAGATGGGCGATCAACCCGGCAACTACGTATCCCGCGGCCATGGGCGCAAGTTGCACTCCGGCGAAGGCATGCCTGCCCAATGGCTGCGTTTCATGAACGAGCTTTACCCGCTGGAATCCCAGGATCTCGTCGGCGCAATCGCCGGCTAATCGGCATCAAGCGGCCTGTCCGCGAGGAAACGGCGATACAGATCCGCGGTCCTGGCGGCGGCGTCCGGTGAGTCGCTGCCGGGCGTCGTCATGACAATCGCGTGCGGCGCGAGTGCGCCCGCTTCCTCGAGGCCATCCGCCAGTAAGTTCGAGGGGCCTGCACAAAGGCAGGTGGGCACGGTTAACAACGGCAGCCGTTCACGGGTGGGATAGGCAAACGCGGCTTGGTAATTGAGGTGGTAGGTGCGGCCCCCTTTCAGGAATTCAACCAGCTCGCGTTGCAGATCACCGGCGCTGGGCGCGCCGATTCCGGCGCGGGTGTTCTCGGCCGTGCGCTTGAACCATGGCCACCACAGGGCGCCGTCGCGGAGAAAATTCCACGCCCACAACAGCTGCGTGCCGTCTGCCCGCACCTCCATGGGCTGGGCGTAGTGGGCGAGGTAGTCTTCAGTCTGCTCTGCCGAAAACATCGTGACCCCATCGAGAATCAGGTGTCGCACGCGCTCTGCGTCGGCGATGGCGACTTCCATGGCGATCGAGGCGCCCGTGTGGGTTCCGTACAGGTCGTAGTCGTCAAGGCCAAGGCCGGCTATCGCCTCCACAACCACTTGGGCTAAATCGGTGATGGCAGGCGTACCCGGCAACCCCGCAGAATCGCCATTACCGGGATTGTCTAGCGTGAACGCCGGACGATCCGTGCCCATCCGCAGCAGCAGAGGCTCCAGACTCAGACTCGAAGTGGGCGACGCATGCAGCAGCACCAACGGTCGGCCAGCCTCGGGCCCGACCTTGCGTACCAGCAACTGCCCCACCGATGTCGTCACGTAGTCCCGCCGCACAGAGCCCGCTACGCGGGCCACCGAGGGGGCCGGCGGCGCATCCGCCAGGGCATCGCCGTCGAGAAACGCGAGCATTCGCACCGCCAGTTCTTCCACGACCTCGATACTGACCGACGCCGGCACCTTGTTGACTCGGGCAAGGTGGGCGAGCAATGAGTCGCCGGGTGTGGCAACGAGCAGGCTTGGCACGCGCAATCGCTCCAACGGGGGAGCGGAATCGTATAGAAACGCCGCATGATATCCGCGCCAGTAACCCGGGCCGGTGCGCAGAAAATCGACCGCCATGTCATGCAGGCGATCCGGCGTGGGCAGGTCCGCGACGCGACGCGCGGCACCCGACCGATCGTACCAAGGCGCGAAGATGAACATTTCCCGACGCATCGCCCAGGTGGTTGCAAGATGACTGCCGTCCCAACGCGGTTCGAGTGATGGAGTGTAGTTGGCGAGTCGGCTGGACCGTTCCTCTTCCGTGTACAACCCGATGCCGTCGATGATGGCGCGCCTCACGCGCTCAGGATGCTCCACGGCGAATTCGAGGGTAATTTTCGCTCCCGTATGGGTTCCATACAGGTCGACGAGAGGCAGATTCAACGCATCGAGCGTCGCCACCAACGCTTGCGCGTAGTCCCCGATGGTTGGCCGATCGATCGTCAGTGCATCGGACTCGCCGTATCCCGGCGTATCGATGGCGACGACCGTGTGGTCGCCCGCGAGTGCCGTAATCAAAGACTCGAGACCGAAGGAACTGCCCGGTGAGGCATGCAACAGGACCAAAGGCGGGCCGCTACCGGCGCGGCGATAGTGAATGCGGCGTTCGCCGGCGTAAGCGTAGTGGCGGGTAATCATCTCTATTCTTGCCTCATGATGCTGCAGGCCGTCAGCAGTGTGCCCGCCTTGAAGAACCAAACCGAGTGTCAGACCCACCGCCACTCTTGACCACATTCGCCAGCCCCTTATGTGAGTCGTTTGCCACCATCGCACGGCAGTACCAGACCTGTGAGAAACGGATTGCCAACGACAGCCACCACCGCCATGGCAACATCGTCCGCGCGCCCTACCCTCCCCGCCGGGGTTTCTGCCGCCGCCTTCGCATACATCTGTTCGCGAATTTCGGTGGGAATACGTTGCCAAGCCGCAGTATCCGTCAACCCGGGTGACACGGCGTTGACCCGCAAGGGCGCGAGTTCCACGGCTAGTGTCTTGATCATGCCCTCCAGCGCGCCGTTCACCGCCGCTAAGGTGGCCGCCCCCGGGGTCGCCGCGAGCGCCGATGCGCCGGTGACCAAAGTCAGCGAGCCCTCGGGCGACAGGCGGGGCGATGCCTCCCGCATGACATTGATATACGGCCATAGCTTGCCGTCGAACGTGGCCCTAAACTCGGCCTCCGCGACACTGGTAAATGGGCCGAGTGCGGCCCCGCCCGCGAGGGAAATCACAACATGATCGATGCTACCGCGGCCGGCAAAGAACTCTGCGACCTGGTTCGAATCGGTGCAATCGAGGGCCACCGGGGTCGCGCAACCCTCCAATTGAGCCTCGGCCGCCTGCAAGCGTTCGCGCGAACGGCCGATGATAGTGACTGCAACGCCCGACCGGAGCAGGTGCTCCGCGGTGGCGAGCCCGATTCCGCTACTGCCCCCGAATACCGCTGCGGATTGCCCTTGCAATGATTTGGTCAGCTGGCTTTTTCAGCACCGAAAACAAACCAGCCGCCACGGCCATGGTCCATTGGGGGCAGTTCACCGCTCAGATAGCGCGGGTAGTCCGCGGGATCCGTCGTTTCGAAGTTGGGTACCGAGGTCGTGAAAGCGCGATTGCGCTCGAAGCCCGCGCCCGCCATCAGCTCGATAAAATCCTGTGAACGGAACTGTTTGTAAAAGGGTTCATTGTTGTAGGTGGCATCCCAGTCCCAATAGAAATTGTTCCACGCGTCGCAGTGGGCATGGGACGGCAATTCCATATGCGTCATGATACCGCCTGGCGCCAGCACCCGATGGCACTGTTTGAGGATCCGTTTGGTGGCCGCGACCGGCAACTCGTGAAAGAAAAAGCTCGACACGATCAGATCGAAATGACCGTCCGGATAGTCAAGAAACTCGGCATTCTGCTGACTGAAATGCACTCTCTTGCCCAGGTACTCCGCGCGCGCGTGACCGTAACGTAAGGTCGTCGCGCTCACGTCGACGCCATGAGCTTCTATTTCAGGGTACGTGTCGATGTAGCCAAACAGGTTCTTACCGGATTGGGTACCGATATCGAGTACGCGCCGCGGTCTAAACTGCGGATATTTCTGTGTCAGCCAATAGGCAATCGATTGACCGATTACGCCCAAGTCGCCTTGGCGATAGACATGCCCGCCCAAGCCCACCTTCGAACCGAAGGCCAACATCGCGCCTTGACTCAA
>JAHEKG010000098.1 GCA_024638475.1 Rhodospirillales bacterium
CCTCGCGGATGTGTTTGCGGACAGCGATATCCCGGCCTACATCTATTCCGCCATCTCCAATGATCTCCACGAGGGGAACGAGGCGCCCAAGGCGATCGGGGCGTCCCGGGACCGCGGTGAAGTCCCCATCGGCGACATCGAAAAGGTGCGCATCGCAACGACGCAACGGGCGGTGGACAACCAGGGCCGGCATGGCACCTTGGAAGCGGCCATGGCGAAAGCCTTGCAAGACTTCGGCCTGACCGAAGCGCGTATTGCTTCAGATCATGTCTATGTGGATGCGGTGCTCGAGAAAGTTGCCCCCAAGGTCACCACGGTGGCCGCCGACGATGCGTTGCGGCGTATTCGGCCCGTGAAATCCGCGGTGGAGATCGAGCTGATGCGGCAAACGGCGTCGGCCAACGTGGACGCGGCTTTAGAAGCCCTGCAAACCATCCGGGCGGGCGGCAGTTATCGAGAGTTGCGTACGGAGTTTTTTGCCGCCGCGGCGCGGCGCGGCCACCGCGGCGTATTTATGGCGGTGGATCGCACCACCGATGAGCTTTACGACAATACGTTCCGGGAAGGCCAGGCGATCTTGATCGATTGCGTCAGCGAGTATCAGGGCTACCACGGCGACTATGGCCGCACGGTGTTTATCGGTGAACCGCACAAGGCCATGATCGATGCCACCCGTGCCATGGGCGATGGCTGGGACACGGTGCGCGAACAACTTCGCCCGGGTTTGAAGTTTTCCGACATTCAAGCACTCGGGCAACAAGCGCTAAAGCGTGCCGGCAAGAGTTACGTGGTGCCGTTCACCCCGCACAGCGTGGGCATGTATCACAGCGATCATGTGGGCTCGACGGGCTTGCCGCCGCGTGAAGACATCGTGTTGGAGCCCGGGATGATCCTTAGCATCGACTGCCCGTTGATCGAGACCGGCGTGGGCGGTTCCGCACATCTCGAGGACTTGATGCTGATTACCGCCGATGGCGCGGAGCCGATCAACGACGTTACGCAACAAACGATTACCGTTTAGTCAGCGTGTAGTTACCGTCTAGTCACTCCTGGGGTTACCGTTCGGCTACCCTGTAATGACCCTTCGGTTGCCATTTGGTGGCGCTGCGGCCGCCCGATCAAAAACGTTTGCGCAGCCTGGCCGCAACAATTTTGGATTTGACATAATTAGACGCCGCGCGGATTTCTAATTCAACGGTTTAGAGCGGTTAGTTAAGGTGCCTTTTTATTCGGTTGGGGCTTGGCGCGGCCTGGGTGTATGTTAATTGCGACAGGGGGAGTCAGTTCGCTCCCGTAAGAAAAAGAACATTAGGCGTGATTTACCTAACCCGGCATCGGCTCATGGATGAGTCGGAAAAGACCGTCCACGCAGGTGCGGCGCGTGGGCAGGGAGTGGTGCACAGCGTTTGTCGCCAATTGGTTTCCGACGAAGCCCGCTACCGGTTTTGGCTGGTCGATCACGGCCGGCGCATGGACCAGGTTGCCCAATCCAAGTATTACCGCGACCAGCTCATCGATTTGCGCGAGGCGGCCATCGCCCAGGTGCACAAGACGGCGCTGGTGCGTTACATGCGCGATAACGAAATCAAGGGCCGGGACCGCGAGCTTACCCTCGCCGAGTTTTATGGCGTCACGGATTCGCTGCAGGCGGCCGTCGCCGCTCATCACACTTATTTGCTCAGCGCCTCGACGGGCTTTTGCGCCGAAGGGTTACTGCGCCTGGTCGAGGACGCCCACGGCCTGGAAATGATTCGCAACTATCGTGAGGCCTACGGCCAGTACTTCGGCCTGCATTGCGCCCGCGCCCGGGCTCACCGCGAGGGCAAGCGTTACCTGCTGTCGGGCTTTCTGCCGGAATACAAGACCAAGGCCACGCAGATCCGCAAGCAACTCATGGCCGGCGAGCTGCTGCCGGGTGCAGTCCACGCCGCGGGGCTTCGGCGCGTGTCTTAAGGGGACATTCCCCTTTTTCCTACTGCCGGCGGCGCACGGCTCTAACACCGGGCTCGAAAAAGGGGAATGTCCCCATTACGAGTGCAGCGCTAAGACGGGCGCGCTGGTTTCGAACAGTAGCCGCTGGGTAACCCCGCCGAAGACGACCTCGCTCATGCGGCTGCGGGAATACGCGCCCATCACGACGAGATCCGATTTCGTTTTACGGTATTCGGCCTCGAGTTCCTGGCTCGCATCCACGCCCTTCGTGGTCGAGCGGGTGCATTTGACGCCCCAGAAGGTCAGGTAGCGCGCCAGGCTGGTGGATTTCGGGCCGGTGCGATTTTCCGGGCCGCAACTGCACACATGCACCGCTTCGGCCTGTTGCAGCAACGGTAGTGCCGCGCTCACCGCGCGCGCGGCGTCGACGCTTTGGTCCCAGGCGATCAGTATGCGGTTGGCTAGCTCCCGCACCGGCTTCTGCGGCAGCACCAACACGGGTTTGCCCGAGTGCAACAGCGCGGAGAGGAGGAATTCCGGACCCAAGCCGCCCGCGTCGGACGCGGGCCGCGACACCACCGACATATCCGCCACCGGGCCGACGATGGAAAACAGCCTATCCAAGGACCCGACCATCTCGTTCCAAATCGCGCCGCGTTCGAAACCGAGGCGCGGGCGTTTCAACAGCTCGAAATCGTGCTCGCCGACCCTCTGCAGGAAAAGCTTCTCCGCGGCCTTGAGCTTGAGCTCGCCCGCCTTTGCCGTTGCCGCATCGCTCGGCCGGGATCTGCCGAATCGCAGCCGAAAGCGCGGTTTCTCCGGCACCGTGGCCTCCACCCGGTGCGGGCGCAGATGGCAGCCGACGATGTTGGCGGACAGGCGTTGGGCAAGGCCGAACGTGGCATCGAGCGCGACTTTGCACTCGGGGCGATCGGCAACGGGCACGACGATGACTTTCATTCAACTGTTCTCCATACCTAATGGGGTAGATTGACTATCGCCTTTTCGCCGGTGAAAAACCACACACGCAAAAAGGGGAATGTCCCCATTAATAAACGTCGTTGACGGTGTTCCGCACGTTGAACTTGCCCGTGGGGGTGATGATCTGCGGCCCCTTGATCACGTGCTTGAGGCGGCGGGTCTTGTCGTCCACCACGACGATCGCGGATTCCTCCGCCTGGCCGCTCCACACCGAGAACCAGACCTCGTCGCCCGCGGCGTTGAACTCCGGCTGGACGATGCGTTTCGGGCCGGGGCCGAGCTCCGCCCATTCGGCGATGGGCAAGACCTCGTAACCCGCATCCAGCTTATCGATGCTGAACACGGCCACGCTTTGACTGATGGCCTCGTCGGGGTTCAACGGCGAATCCACCCACAGGCTGTTGGACTCAGGGTGCGCCTTCACGAACAACGAACCGCCGCCCTGGCCCTGCAGCACGCGCACGACTTTCCAGGCGTGTTGCGGATGGCCCTCCGGATCCGTACCGAGAAACGTCACGTTGGCATTGCCGAGCGCGCTCGTCACCCACACGGGCCCGAACGCCGGGTCCACGAGGTTGGCGCCGCGCCCCGGGTGCGGAATCTTTTCCACGTCCACCAGGGCTTCCAGGTTGCGGTCGCGCGAGTCGACGACGGCGATCTTGTCGGATTGGTTGGCCGCCGTTAAGAAGTAGCGCTTGCTGCGGTCCCAGCCGCCGTCGTGCAGGTAGCGCGCCGCGCTGATGTCCGTCACGGTGAGGTTGGCGATGTCGCTGTAGTCCACGAGCAGAATGTGGCCGGTTTCCTTCACGTTGATGATGAAGTCGGGGTGTTCGTGGGAGGCGACGATGGCCGCGACACGCGGCTCCGGGTGGTATTCCTGGGTGTCGACGGTCATGCCGCGGGTGGAAACCACCTTGAGGGGTTCGAGATTGGCGCCATCCATGATGACGAACTGCGGCGGCCAGTAGGCGCCGGCGACGGCGAACTTGTCCTCGTAGCCCGCGTATTTCGAGGTTTCCACGGAGCGCGCCTCGAGGCCCACTTTAACCTCGGCGACGACCTGGGGCGGGTCCATCCATAAATCGATCATGTCGACCTTGGCGTCGCGGCCGATGGTGTACATGTAGCGCCCCGAGGCGGACGGGCGGGAGATGTGCACGGCGTAGCCCGTGGGCACAATGCTGACGATGTCTTTCGTGTCGCCGTCGATGATGGCCACCTGGCCGCTGTCCCTGAGGGTCACCGAAAAGAAATTGTCGACGTTGCGCGGGTGCTGCGGCCGGCTCGGCCGCTGCTCCGGCGGCACCAGCACCTTCCAGCTCGCACGGATCTCGGCGAGGCCGAACTCCGGCGGCGCGGGCGGCTCGTGCTGCAGGAACCGCGCGAGGATGTCGATCTCGGTGTCGGAAAGGTCGCCGGAGCTGCCCCAGTTGGGCATGCCGGCGGGCGAACCGTAGGTGATCATCGCCTTGAGGTAGTCGGTGCCCTTTGGTTTCGTTTCGGCGGGCGTCAGGGCCTTGCCCGTCGCCCCCTTGCGCAGTACGCCGTGGCAGCCGGCGCAGCGCTCGAAATACAGTTGCGTCGCGGTGGCGGACTCGGCTTCGCTGAGCGCGGGCCCGCCGAAGCCCTGCACGGCAATCACTTCGTCTAACGGGATCGGCGAGGGGGCGCCTTGGTAGCGCAACTCACCCTCCGACGCACCCGTGTGGCGTTGGCCCTCGGCGCGGTCTTCCAATCCGCTGGCGGCGCGCACGGCCCAGATCTGCGCGATGTTGAACGCAGCGGTCTCGTTGCCCCAGGCGTTGCCCACGTAGGTCAATATCGCCGCGATTTGCTCGTCTTCCAGGTAGCCCATGCCGGGCATGATGCCCTGGTACTGGCTGTCTGGGCTGCCTGCGCGGCCCTCCAACACGGTGCGCACCACGTCTTCGCGCTCCCGTGTCACGTAGGCCGAGTTGGCGAGCGCGGGAAACACCCCGGCCATGCCGCTGCCATCCGGACGATGGCAGGCCGCGCAGTGGGTAGCGTAAAGCGCCTTGCCGTCGGCCATCAATGCCGCCTTGGTGCCGGCCGCAGCTTCCGCATCATGGACGGGCGTGGTCTGCGCCAACACGGCGCCGCACGCGAAGGGGCTCGCGGCCACCAGCAAGGCGGCCAAGCCTATATATGATTTGATTGCCCTAGCGATCACTCGCCCGCCTCCCCGATCGGGTTAGATCGGTTCAGCATTTCATTGAGCCCAAATCCGCAGCAATACGGGATACCCGCAAGAATATGGGGACATTCCCCTTTTTCCTGCCCCCGAGTGCAAAGTAATGGCGGCGCGCGCGAAAAAGGGGAATGTCCCCATTTTTGACTTGATGGGGCGGCGCCGTTACTCTGCACGGCATACCCACATCCGCTTAAGCATCGGATTTTGAAGCAGATTCCGTTGCCCGCGTCTTTAAGTTCCCATGGCCAGCGTCAGCTCCTCAACTCCGGCATCCGAAAGTGCCGCGCGCCTCGTGCAGCGTTACCAACAAGTGCGCGAGGCCAGCCTGAACCTGGCCGGGCCGCTGGCGCCGGAAGATCAGGTCGTGCAAACCATGGCCGACGTGAGCCCGACCAAGTGGCACCTGGCGCACACAACCTGGTTCTTCGAAAAGTTCTTGCTGTGCGAGCACCAGCCGGAATACCAACCCCGCGATCAGCGCTTTCATTATCTGTTCAATTCTTATTACTACACCGTCGGCGAAATGTTTTCGCGCGCCAACCGGGGCCTGTTGAGCCGGCCGACGGTCGGTGAGATTCTCGACTACCGGCGCGCCATTGACGACGCCGTCTGCGCCTTCATCGGGGCGCGAGGCGACGAGCCGGACATCGCCGCCCTCGTTCAACTCGGGCTCAACCACGAGCAGCAACATCAAGAGCTCATACTCACCGACATCAAGCACGTGTTTTTCACCAACCCGTTGGGCCCGGCCTACCGCGAGGGCGACCTGTTTGCCCCCGACGAGCAAACCCTGGAACACGAATTCATCGACCAGCCGGGTGGCAAGAAAAAGATCGGCGCGGATCCGGGCGACGAGCTGTCCGGATTTCATTTCGACAACGAAACGCCGCGCCACCAGGTGCTCGTGCGCGACTACGCCATGGGCAACCGCCTCGTCACCAACGGCGAGTTCCGCGAGTTCATCAACAACGGCGGCTACTCCACCGCGTCCCTGTGGCTGGCCGACGGCTGGGCGGAGATTCGCGAGAAGAGTTGGCATCGGCCCCTGTATTGGGCGGAGGACCTGCGCCGGGAATTTACCTTGGAGGGCTGGCGCGAGATCGATGACAGCGCCCCCGTCACCCACGTTAGCTTTTACGAGGCCGATGCCTTCGCCAGTTTCGCCGGCGCGCGTTTGCCGAGCGAACCCGAGTGGGAATTGTGCGCGAAGCAGTACCCCGTGGACGGTAACCTTTTGGACGAGCCTGTCACGCGCGCGCCACTGCACCCGCAGCGGCTGGAAGGCGCCGGCCACGGCGTCAATCAACTCTACGGCGACGTGTGGGAGTGGACGGCCTCGAACTACGGCGCCTACCCGGGCTTCAAACCCTTAAAGGGCAGCCTCGGCGAATACAACGGCAAGTTCATGTGCAACCAGATGGTGGTGCGGGGCGGATCCTGCGTCACCTGGCACGATCACATCCGCGCCACCTACCGCAGCTTTTTCTATCCCAAAGATCGCTGGCAATTCCTGGGCTTTCGCCTCGCCAAAGACGTCTGATCGGGATTAGTTAGTCATGGCGAAAACACGCGCGGCGACGGTAGAAATCGCCAATGACGAAGCCCCGACGATTTCCAACCAAGAAGAGGAGATCCTCACCGGGCTGCGCCAGGCGAACAAGTGGATCTCGCCAAAATATTTCTACGATCAGCGCGGCTCGGAACTGTTCGACCAGATTACGGAGCTGCCGGAGTACTACCCGACGCGCACCGAGCTCGGCATCATGCGCGCCTGCGGCAAAGAGATCGGCGAGCTGGTCGGGCCGGAGGCGTCGGTCATCGAGTTCGGCGCGGGTTCGAATGTCAAGATTCGTTTGCTACTCGATGCGCTGGAGCGCTGCGCAGTCTACGTGCCGGTGGACATCTCCGGCGAGTATTTAGCGTACATGGCCGAGGCACTCGCCGCCGACTACCCGAATCTGGAAGTGCTGCCCGTGCTCGCGGATTTCACTCAAGCCTTCGAGCTGCCCAACCCGAAAATCATGCCGCGCAAGAATCTCGTATTCTTCCCCGGCTCCACCATCGGTAATTTCGCCCCGCCGGAGGCGCTGGCGTTATTGCGGGTGATGCACTACGAAGCCAAGCCCGGCGGCGCCCTGTTGATCGGCGTGGACTTGAAGAAAGACCGGCGCATTCTCGAGGCCGCCTACAACGACAGCCAGGGGGTCACGGCCGAGTTCAATCTCAACGTCCTCCAGCGCCTCAATGACGAGCTTAAGGCCGACTTCGATATCGATCAGTTCAGTCATCGCGCCATTTATAACGAGGCCATCGGCGCTATCGAGATGCACCTGGTTAGCAAGCGCCCACAGACGGTGACCCTGGGCGGCGAAAAGATTCATTTTGCCGCAGGCGAGTACATCACCACCGAATACTCCTATAAGTATGCCCTGGAGGATTTCGACGCCCTGGCCCACCTGGCGGGCTTCACACGCCAGCAGGTCTGGACCGACGCGGAACAGTTATTCAGCGTGCAGCTCTTCCAAGTGCCGGACACACCCCAAACCTAGGCATTACCGCGGCCTAATATTTGCTATCGTTGCCGGTCTCGGCCCGATAACAATAGGAACAATCATGGCCAATCCAGCAAGCTTCCCGCGTCCCGCCTACGGTTGGTATTGCCTCGGGGTGATTTGCTTCGCCTATTTGTTCGGCTTCATGGACCGCATCATCGTCGGCCTGCTCACGCCGGCCATCCAGGCGGATCTCGGCCTGACCGATTCGCAGATGGGCATCATTCAGGGCCTGGCCTTCGCCGTGTTCTATGTGTTGTTCGGCCTGCCCATCGGCTTGATGGCGGACCGCACCAACCGCAAGTGGTTGCTCACGGCCGGCACGGCGATTTGGAGCCTGTTCACCGCTGCGGCCGGTTTCGCCCGCGGGTTCTGGGGGCTGTTCGGCGCCCGCGCCGGTGTCGGCATCGGCGAGGCCACCCTCAATCCCTGCGCGACGAGTTTGATCGGCGATTATTTCGAACCGAAAACGCGGCCAAAAGCGTTCGGCATCTACACCATGTCGACGGCCTTCGGGACGGGCCTCACCTACGTGCTGGGCGGCGCGTTGATCGGTTTCGTCGGGGTCGGCGTCGCCAATACCTATGACATGCCGATCCTCGGCACCATTCCCGCGTTGCAGGCCGTGTTCATCATCATCGGCATCGCGGGATTGGCGCCGGCGGTCATGATGGCGCTTACGGTGAAGGAACCCGCGCGGCAGGAAGTCATCGCGGGCGGCAGCCAAGCGAGCTGGACGGAAATCAGGGCATTCTTGAAGCTCAACCGCACCACGCTCATCTGCCATCACTTCGGCGTCGCCTTCATCATCATGGCCGTGTACGGCTGGGTGAACTGGTTGCCGTCCTTGTTCGTACGGGTGCACGGCTGGGGAGTGCCGGAGTTCAGCATTTACTACGGCATTTTCGGCGGCATCACCGGCATCATTTCCGCCATCTCCTCGGGCTACGTCACGAATTGGTTCAAGAAACGCGGCCACACGGACGGCGCCATGCGCACCGTGCTCGTCGGCGGCATCGGCCTCACCGTCGGCACGAGCATCGCGCCGTTGATGCCGACACCCGAACTCGTGCTCGCGGGCTACGTACTCGCCGGCGTATTCGCCAACTACCCGCCGGCGCAAGCACTGGCGAGTATCGCGGAAATGACGCCGAATCAACTCCGGGGCATCGTCACGGCGATCTACGTGCTCGTCATCGGCATCGGCGGTGCGGGCCTCGGGCCGTTCGCCATGGGCTGGGTCACGGACAACGTGTTCGGCGACCCGCAGTCGATTCATTATTCCATGGCGTTGGTCACCCTGGTCATGGGCCTGTTAGGCGTCGCCCTCATCGGCTATGGCCTGAAGGCGTTCCGCACCAGCGTTGCCCGCGCCGATTGGGCGTAGATTCAAACTAGAGAAACCCCTATGAGCGAGGACAAAACCTACCCCATCCCGAAAACCTTCAGCGAACGCGCGCTAATCGATACGGCGCGCTACGAGGCGATGTACGCGGCCTCCGTTACGGACAACGAAAAGTTTTGGGCCGGGCAGGCGAGCCGCATCGATTGGATCAAACCGCCGACGCGCATCAAAGATGTCAGCTTCGATTTAGACGACCTGCACGTCCGTTGGTATTACGACGGCGTGTTGAACGTTGCCGCCAACTGCCTCGACCGGCATTTGGAACGCCGCGGGGAACAAACCGCGATTATCTGGGAGGGCGACGACCCCGCGGACGATGCCCATGTCAGCTATCGCGAACTGCACGCACAGGTCTGCCGCTTAAGTAACGCTCTCAAAGACCTGGGCGTCAACAAGGGCGACCGGGTCACGCTTTACATGCCCATGATTCCGGAGGCGGCCGTGGCCATGCTGGCCTGCGCGCGGATCGGCGCCGTGCACAGCATCGTCTTCGGCGGCTTTTCCCCGGATGCCCTGCGCGGGCGCATCCACGACTGCGAATCCCAAGTCGTGATCACCGCGGACGAAGGGGTGCGCGGCGGAAAAACCATCCCGCTGAAGCGCAACGTGGACGAGGCCATCGCCGGGCTCGAGGGCGACGTCGTCGACACGGTGGTCGTCGTCAAGCGCACTGGCGGCAAGATCGATTGGGTCGAGGGCCGCGACCATTGGTACGAGGCCATTACCGCGGCGGCCTCGGCGGACTGCCCGCCGGAACCCATGAACGCGGAGGACCCGCTGTTCATTCTGTATACCTCCGGCAGCACGGGTAAACCGAAGGGCGTGCTGCACACGACGGGGGGCTATCTGGTGTTTGCGAGCCTCACCCATCAGGTCGTGTTCGATTATCACGAGGGCGATATTTACTGGTGCACCGCCGACGTGGGCTGGGTCACGGGCCACAGCTATATCGTCTACGGTCCGCTCGCCAACGGTGCGACGACGTTGATGTTCGAGGGCGTGCCCAACTACCCGGACGTGAGCCGGTTCTGGCAGGTGGTGGATAAACATCAGGTCAACACGTTTTATACGGCGCCCACCGCGATCCGCGCGTTGATGCGCGACGGCGACGAGCCCGTCAAACGCTGTTCGCGCTCGAGCCTGAGGTTGTTGGGCAGCGTGGGTGAACCCATCAACCCGGAAGCGTGGGAGTGGTACTACCACGTCGTCGGCGACGGCCGTTGCCCCATCGTCGATACCTGGTGGCAGACCGAAACGGGCGGCATTTGCATCAGTCCTTTGCCCGGGGCTACGCCCCTGAAACCCGGCTCGGCCACAAAACCGCTGTTCGGCATTCAGCTGGCGTTGGTGGATCACGAGGGCACCATTCGCGAGGGCGAAGCGGTGGGTAACCTGGTGATACTCGATAGTTGGCCGGGCCAGATGCGCACGGTGTATGGCGATCACAAACGTTTCGGCGAAACCTACTTCAGCCAATTTCCGGGGCGCTATTTCACGGGCGACGGCGCGCGCCGCGACGCCGACGGCTACTACTGGATCACCGGGCGGGTGGACGACGTCATCAACGTCTCCGGCCATCGCATGGGCACGGCGGAAGTCGAAAGCGCGCTCGTCGCGCATAGCAAAGTCGCCGAGGCGGCCGTCGTCGGCTTTCCCCACGACATCAAGGGCCAGGGCATTTACGCCTACGTCACCCTCATCGCCGGGGAGGTGCCAACGGAAGAACTGCGTGCCGAATTGGGCCAGTGGGTGCGCAAGGAAATCGGCCCGATTGCCAAGCCGGACGAGATTCA
>JAHEKG010000099.1 GCA_024638475.1 Rhodospirillales bacterium
GGTGGTAACGATGAACGCGGTCTGCTCGGGATGGCGTTCCATCCCCAGTTCGCGAGCAACGGTTTCGTTTACCTTTACTACATCGAGAGTGGTAGCAACGATTCCGTCGTTTCCCGTTGGACCAGTAACGACAACGGCCAGACCATTGACCCCGGCAGCGAGTTCGTGATCATCCGCATCAACCAGGACGCCGGTAACCACAACGGCGGCGAGATCGCCTTCGGGAGCGATGGCCATTTGTACATTGGTCTCGGTGACGGCGGCGGTGGCGGCGATCCACGGGAGCGCGGCCAGGACACCACCAATCTGCTGGGCGCCATGTTGCGCCTGGATGTAGACGGGGCGTCTCCCTATGGCATTCCTGGGAACAATCCGTTCGTGGGCAACGCACTATGTCCCGCCGACCACAGCAGCACGACAGATTGCCCTGAAATCTATGCGTTCGGTTTTCGTAACCCCTATCGGTGGAGTTTCGACTCCGCCACCGGCGAACTTTGGTTGGGCGACGTGGGCCAGAATCAGTGGGAAGAGATCGACCGTGTCGACCGCGGCGGCAACTACGGCTGGGATTGCCGCGAGGGTGCGCATGATTTCGAACCCGCGGGTTGCCCGGCCAACCTGATCGATCCGGTCGCCGAGTACGATCACAGCGAAGGCGTTTCGGTGACCGGCGGCGTGGTCTACCGCGGAGGGGCCATTCCAAGCCTGGTCGGGGACTATGTGTTCGGCGATTTCGCCAGCGGCACGATTTGGCACCTGACGAGCGACGGCCAGGGCGGCTACGTCCGCAATGAATTGTTGCAGACCAATTTCGGGATTGCGGGGTTCGCCGAGGATGTCGTGACGGGGGAAATGCTACTCGTGGATCGGTTTGGGGGACGCCTGCATTTGTTCGAGAATGCCGGCGGCGGTGGCGGTTCACCGCTGCCGGCCCAACTCTCGGCGGTGGGGTGCTTCGATGCCAACGACCCCACGCAGCCGGTGGGTGGATTGATTCCCTACCAGCCCAACGCGAGCTTTTGGTCCGATGGCGCGGACAAGGAACGCTGGTTGGCTATTCCGGACGGCCAGACCATCACGATCGGCGCCGACAACGATTTCGATTTCCCCACCGGCACGGTGTTGGCCAAGCACTTTCGCCTGCAGGGACAACTCATCGAGACGCGTTTGTTCATGCGCCACCCCAATGGCACATGGGCCGGTTACACCTATGAGTGGAATGCACAAGGCACGGATGCGACCCAGGTCGTGGGCGGCAAAGTCATGGATATTGGCGGCCAGGACTGGATTTACCCGAGCGGCGCACAGTGCCTCAATTGCCATACGGCGGCGGCCGGACGGAGCCTCGGGCTCGAGGTTGCCCAGCTCAACTCGGATCTCACCTATGCGGCGACCGGACGCACGGCCAACCAGCTCACCACGTTGGACGACATCATGATGTTCGCGGCGCCGTTGGCCGGCGCGCCGTCAACTTTGGATGCCTTAGCGGATCCGACCGATCCGAATGCCCCTCTCGATGAGCGCGCCCGGGCGTATCTGCACACCAATTGTGCCAACTGTCATCGGCCGGGCGGCGCGGCGCAGGGCACCCTGGATTTCCGTTTCGACACGGCGCTGTCGGCAACGGGGGGGTGTGATGTCAACCCCGTCAACGGCGATTTAGGCGTGGCCAACGCCCGAGTGATCGCGCCCGGCGACGCGGACCGGTCCGTGCTTTGGCTGCGCATGGGGGTCCGGGACGCCAATGCCATGCCGCCACTGGCCAGTAACCTGGTCGATGGCGCGGGCCGCACGCTTATTCGCGACTGGATCCAGGGCCTCGCGGGCTGTACCTAGGCTGAGGACCACCGCTCCTAGGGGCCGCCGGCGTGAGCGGCTGCGCCTAGTTGTTGCGCCGGCGCATCACATTGACTCCGGCCCCCGTCTCGGCTAGGTTTCTCCGTCATAATATGGATACACCGGTATCCGACCCGTATTTCGAGCGGTGAATTGCGGGGATACCCGCGGCCAGCCGCCCTACCTACCGAAACAATCTGTTCGCTCAAGGAGCAGCTCAAAGTGAAACTAGCAACCAATTCGCAACAACTTCGCGTCACGACCATCGCGTCTCTCATGGTCGCACTGGCCGCGCCCTTGCCGGCCTTCGCCCAGGGTGTGCTGGAAGAGGTCATCGTGACCGCCCGGCAACGGGAGGAATCGCTGCAGGATGTCCCGGTCACGGTCACGGCCTTCACGCAAAATGACATCGAGCGCGCGGGCATCGAGCGGGCCGAAGACTTCATTGCCTTGACGCCGGGTGTCTCCATGGTGGACGCCGCCGAGGTGGGTGACGCACAGGTCAATATTCGCGGTATCAACGGTGCGCGCGACGCGGAGAATAGTTTCGCCTTGATCATCGATGGGGTTCTGCAAACTAATCCTGCGGCCCTCAACCGCGAGTACGCGGACTTGGCACAGATCGAAATCCTGAAAGGCCCACAGGGCGCGATTTACGGCCGTAACGCGGCCGCGGGCGCGATGATTATTACCACCCAAAAACCGGGGGATGAATTCGAGGCCAACATCAAGGTCAGCGGCGCGGAAGATTCGACGTTCTATACCTCCGTGACTGCGGGCGGCCCGCTGGTAGCGGACAAGTCCTACTACCGTATCAATGCCAATTGGCGCAAGAGCGACGGCTACTACACCAACACCTTCCTGAACGACGATGTGGTGGACGACTTCAATAACTACAATGTTAATGGGCGCTTGATCTTCGACCTGAACGATACGACCACCCTGGACTTCAAGGCTCGAATCGGCGAAGTCGATGCCGCATCGATTAGTTTCAATGCCGCGTTTGCGCTACCCACCTTCGCGTCCGTGCTCGGCCCCGTCTTTGATCCGCTGTTCGGCACAGGGTTCGCGGCAAAGTTCTATGAGGACGTCAACGATCATAATTTCGTATTCCAGCCTAATATCGACCCGCAAAACGATCAAGAGACGATTGAGCTTTCCGTTAAACTAGACAAAGAGCTGTCGTTCGCGGATCTGACCGCATGGGTATTGTTCAGCGACGTGGAGCAATCGTTTTCCGCAGACGGCACCAGCGGCGCCTTCGGTTTCTTCAACACGGAGCCGAACTGCATTGCCACCTCCACCAACTTGGCCGCGGCAGGCGTGACTCTGCCGGCGCCCCAGGTTCTGGCACCGGCCGGCTCGGGCTTCGAGATTTTCGGCCCCTATACCCCGGTGTCTTGCGACGGCACCCAGTTCCAGGTTCGGGATCAAAAGGACGTCTCCATGGAAGTGCGCTTGACTTCCAATTCCGACGAGCTGCTGCGTTGGTCGGTAGGCGCGTACTACCTGAACATCAGCCGCCAGGTAGGGGTCAACACGGGCCTCGACCTCGGCCAAGGTGTCGTCGACGCGCTGTTCGTCCCGCAGGGTGGCGCGAATCCCACCGAGCAAGTGGTCCACGACGATTTCGACAGCAACGTCTTCGCCGTCTTCGGCCAGTTGGCCTATGACATCAGTGACGATGTCGAGCTGTCTCTCGCGCTGCGCTACGACGAAGAGCGGCGCCGCGTGAAGAGCCTGGTGCCGATCGGCCCGACCACCCAATACATCGACTTCAATCCCGCCGACGGGTTTACCGGCGGTGCCCCTTTGAACCCCGCGCTGAACCCGGCTATCAACCCCAGCGGCGTGATTCCACCCCAGAGTCAGACCTTCGATCAGCTCGAGCCCAAGGTGAGCCTTACCTGGGATATTAACGATGATTGGACCCTGTTCGGTTCCTGGGGCATCGGCTTCAAGAGCGGTGGCTTCAATAGCCAAGGGTCCAACGCCACCATCGACCTTTTCTTCAATCAGGCATTGGGCACAACCCTGCAGGTGAACGATCAGTTCGAAAAGGAGGTCTCCAGCTCTTTCGAGGCAGGCTTCAAGTCGCAACTCATGGATGGGCGGGTCAATTTCGAAGGCGCCATCTATCAGATTGACGTCGATGACATGCAGTTCTTCGAGTTTTTCGTCGGCCCGTTCGGCCTGCTGCGCATCGTGACCAACATCGATGAAGTCAGCATCAGCGGCATCGAATTGGGCGCCAGCGCTTTGATCACCGATAACTTTAGCCTCTCCGGCGGTGTTGCGGTGACCGATAGCGAGATTGATCGTAATTCATTGCGGCCGACGACGGTGGGTAACAAGTCGCCCTACACGCCGGAGTGGACGGCGAATATTGCGGCCAACCTGGATCTGCCCATCACCTCGAGTATGGATTTCATCGCCTCGGTGATGGTGTCGGCGGTTGGTCCCACATGGTTCCACACCGTGCAGGAGGAAGATAACGTGACGCTCAACGAATTATTCTTCCCCGGATTGGGTACCGCGAACTACTCGCGAACCGAGCGCGATACCTATACCACGGTAGATTTGCGTTTGGGGTTACAGGGCGAGCGTTGGTCCGCGGTGGCCTTCGCCAAGAATCTAACGGATGAGAAATATTTGGAAGAAGTGATTCCGGCGCCCGAATTCGGCGGTTCATTTATTCATCCGGGCTCGTTGCGTCGCGCCGGCGTGGAGTTCACGTACAGCTTTTGAAGGTGGGTTAAATGTCTCAGCACAGGATCTGGTGGGGTGTCTTAATCACGATCCTGTGGCTGATGGCGCCGCAAGTATCGACCGTCTCCGCCGCGGAGGCGGTCAGTCCTCCGACCGTACTCATTACCGGATCTAATCGGGGTATCGGTCTAGGGCTAACGCGGGCCTATGCGGAGGCCGGCTGGCACGTCTTGGCGACCTGCCGCAACCCGGACGGCGCCACCGAGTTGGCGGCGCTGGCCAAGCAGCATCCGCTGGTGGAAATCGAGAGCCTGGACGTTACCGATGCAAACGGGATCGCTGCACTGGCGGAGAAGATTGCGGATCGACCGATCGATGTGATCATCAATAATGCCGGCATCATCGGCAATCCCCGCACCCAAACCTGGGGCAATCTCGACATAGAGCAATACCAGGACGTGCTCGCCGTCAACACGATCGGGCCGTTGTTGGTGGCCGAGGCATTCCTGCCGCATCTGCGCAGGGGGCAACAAAAAAAGATTCTGAATGTGAGCACCAGCGAGGCGTCTTTCGGCGCGGACCGCGGCCCAGCACGGATACCTTTTTATCGCAGCAGCAAAGCGGCGCTGAACATGTTGATGCTTAACTACGCCAAAATGGCGGCGCAAGAGGGCATCGCGGTGGGATTGGCCAACCCCGGGCCGGTAGACACGGACATGATGAAAGGCGTCAACATGCCGCTACGGTCCGTCGAACTTGCGGCGGCCGAGTTGATCGCCATTGTCGATAAACTCGACGTGGATAATTCGGGCACGTTTTGGGACTATGACGGCAGCGAGTTAGCTTGGTAGCCGGTTGCGGTAAATCGCTGCAGGAAAGAACAAGACAACCAGAGCATAGGATAATAAGCGGAGGCTGACATGGCAGTGAGTGCGATGCGGTTAGCAACCGTCGGCGTGTCGGATCTGGATAATGCGCTGACGTTGTTCAGAGATGGAATGCAGCTCAACGTCGAGGCCGACGGGGAGTTGTCCCAGGCCCTATTATCCGCTTGGGGACTGCCCACCAACACCCGGGCCCGCTACGCCGAGTTGTCGTGCAAGGATTATCCCATTGGCCGGCTGCGGCTCGTCCAGTACGAACCGGCGGCGACCCAACAGGTGCGCCTTGATCACGGCGGCGCCGGCGCCGACCTGGGTACCGACGTCGGCCCGAAGGCGTTGGACTTTTACGTCGCCGACCCGATAACGGATAGCGTGCAGCGGATCGAGTCCCTCGGCTACAAATTTCGCTCGCCCCCCGTGAAGCATCAGATTGCGGAAAGCATCAGCGAAGAGTGTCTGTTCAGTGGTCCCGACGGTGTCCCCATCCTCATCATGGTCGGTCACCGTCACGCATCCTCATCGCTGCGGCCGGGCTCGCCCGATGGGCCCTTCAGTGAGATTCCGACGATCTCCGTGGTGGCCGGTGACTTGGCGGCGACCCGCCGTTTTTATGGCGATGGGCTCGGTCTAGAAACCGTGACCGATGCGGAAACCCCGGAAGAATACCGAGATCTCGTCGATGATTTGACCGGCGTACCGAAAGGCACGCGGATCCATTTCCTGATGTACGTGCAGCCCGGCGAGCCGAGCGGCAAGATATTGCTCGTGCACTTTTTCGATCAAACGGGCAAACGTTTGGAAGGCCGTGCCGGGCCCGGCAAACTGGGGTTTTCCCTGCTGACTCACGACTGCGATGATCTGGCCGCGCTACATGAGCGGTTGCAGGGTGTCGGTGCGCGCATCTTGGTCCCACCCTGCGCGGTGGACGACTATCGCCTCATGCTGGTTGAGGGCCCGAACTGCGAAGTATTTGAGTTCACCGAAGCTTAACGGATAACGTCGGCAACGGGTCCAGCGCCTTGTCCCCCAGCGTTGCCGCGGTATGCATCCATCAGTCGGCTGCGACGGGTTATCGCATCCCCTTGTTCAGCAAGTATTCAGCCAAGGTTCCTTGTTCGTGGCTGTCAATTGTGTGTCGAATTGTTACGTGGCGGCAGCCCGGCGCCGGATGTTCTAAGATGGCGTGGGTGGTAGATTGAGGTTAAGCGCGTGAACGAAGAAGCTCTAGCAGTCGAGGCCCCGGAGCAGCGCAAGGGTTTTTCGGGCGGACAGCTGGCATTGGCCGTGGTGCTGGCGCTGGTGGTTGCGGTGGGCGGCACCTACTGGGTCTTGCGGACCTACATCTTTCCTGCCGAGTTCGATCCGGTGACGCTGAGCGACAAAGATCAGCAGCGCTTGGACGATAAGCTGCGCCGCTTGGGGTGGAGTCCTGCCGGGCGGCGATCCGCGGATCAATTAGAGCCCGGGCGGCTTGAGCCTGAGGCGTATTCGGAACGGGATGCGGACCGCAACGTCTTCTTTTCGGAGAAGGAGTTGAACGCACTGGTCGCCAGCAGTCCCGAAATGGCTCAGCGCCTTGCCATCGATCTTTCGGATGACCTAGCCAGCGCCAAATTACTGATTCCCGTGCCGGAGGATTTTCCGGTCATGTCGGGCAGGATACTCAGGGTCAACGCCGGCTTGGAACTTGCGTATACGGCCGGCCGGCCGGTCGTCGTGCTCAAAGGTGTCAGCGTCATGGGCGTGCCGATCCCCAATGCCTGGCTCGGCAATCTCAAGAACGTGGATCTCGTCAATCAATTCGGTGACGGCGGTTTCTGGCGAGCCTTCGCCGACGGGGTCGAACTCATCGAAGTGCGCGACGGCCAGCTACACGTGCAACTCAAAGAATAGGGGGACATTCCCCTTTTTCTGGAACGGTCGGTCGGCAAAAGCGACAATAACAAAAAGGGGAATGTCCCCATTAAGGTTTGCTGGCGCCGTGGACGAACCATACCGGCCCACTGCCCGCATGTTCCGCAAAGCAGCGTTCCGCAGGGTACCCCGCGGCTTTCATGATCGCGATGAGATCGGCTTCCGCCCAGCCCATCCAAAACGGCTCGCCGTTGTGTGCTATTTGCCATTCGTTCATCACCTGGTCGGCTAACCCAAGACGATTAACTTGAGTCGGCACATCCTGATGCAGGATCACGCCACCGGGTTTCAATACACGCCAGCACTCGGCGACGATTTTAGGTAGGCCTTCCCAAGACGTTTCATGGCCGACGATCGTCGACACGACCAGGTCGAAGGATTCGTCTTCGAAATCCATTTGCTCGGCGTTCATTTGGCGAAAATGAATGGGAACGCCCTCGGCTTCAGCATGCGCATGGGCAAAACGCAGTAGTCCGGCGGCGCAATCGATGGACGTGATTTCTGCGTCGGGGAAGGCGACGGGATAGGCCATGGTATTGCGGCCCGCGCCGCAGCCGATCTCGAGGATCGTGCGTGGCTTGAAGTTTGGAAAGCGGCGTTTTACCTCACCGGCGACAAACTGCCCGGCGCCGTAGCCGGCCGGTGCGTTCACCCGCTTGCCCGGCCCGTAGACCAAGCTTGCTCCCGCGTAGAACGCGCCGGCGGTGATGTCGTCTTCGCCATGTTCGTAGGTGAAGCCGCCCGGCTGTCGATGAATTTCGTGATTCCCAATGGTCGGCGGTAGCTCGATGTCGGGGTCGAGTTGTAAGGAGCCCCCGGCCGGGTGGGTGCGGGTAAGCCGCTCGGCGGATTCATTGAGGCGAGGCAAGTCCGCTTCCACGATGTCGCTAACGAGATCCCACATCATCGTTTGCGAGACGTAGGTCATCGTTTCCCAAGCTTTGAACAAGGGCTCCGGGGTAAGCCGCTCCGCCAAACGGTGGCGGTCGTCGCGGTCGGTCTGTTCGAGGGGCCGCTTGAGCTCTGCCTCGAGTGCCGTTTCATGTTTGGCATGGCTGAGTTTGCGGACCTTGTCCTGCAGGGCAAGATTGGCAAAGCGCTTGAGGCTGACCAAGTACTGGCGCCGGCGCTCTTGTTCGCTGTTCAAGTTCAATTGCATTTCGTTGTTCATCGGTTCGTACCATCGGTGGGTGTGAAACCCAGGTTACCTGGATTGAGAAGACAGTCGGGGTCGAATAATTGCTTCAATGCTTGTATCTGTTGCCATACCGCAGGTTGGAGATTATCGGCGTAGCCGTAATATTTGCCAAGTTGGACGTGAACGGCCCCCATCGACTGCAACAGGTGTTTGAGTTCGCGACGAATTTTTTGGGCGAGCGCCCGAGCCCCTGGGTTGGCAGGATGGTTGCGGAAGCGTTTCGCTTCGTCGGCGTCCAAATGGGCAAGATGCAAGCTCGATACCTCGTCCGGCCAATAGACGCTAGGTTCACATAGAAAATATCCCGCGCCGAAGTTGGTCATATAGGATTCCCACATCCCGACGGTGGTCATGGCCTGGCGGTGGGATTCGAAAAATGCCTGCACGCGAGTCGCCACCTCTGGGGCTTGGCTAATGGGGAACAGTGAGTTGGTGGGCACCCAGCGTTCGCCCTTGGGGCCCAGGAAGCCGCGCACCGAGAAGCCCCGGGCGGCCATCGCTTGGGGCAACAAATTGGGAATTTCTCGACCGCTCGGTACGCAAACCCCACGGACGCGCTCGAGATTATGGGCGACGCCCTCGTCGCAGTCGCCGTCGATGGTCAGGTGCAGCGACCACTTGACCCCCTCCATGAAGTTTCGGCTTGCCTGCGCCGAGAATTTCGCGCCTGCCATCTTGCCCTGCGTGGAGGCCACGGCTTTGACGGTCTCCAAGGCTTCGCGAAAGCCGACTTTGATGCTGTTTTGGCTTTTGTAAGGATCGAGGCCCACGCAACGGCGAATAAATGCCAGACCCGACAGCGCAACCATTGTCGCGGCCATGTCTTCGTAAGATTCGAAGGCAAACGAACAATAACCGGTGGCCTCTGGTTCGCGGCGCAGCTTCAGAACCGCGGCCGTTTTCACGGCAAAACTGCCGCAGTCCCCGAGGAATAGGCCGGTCAAATTGGGCCCGAAATCGGCGTAGAAGGGATGGCCGGCCCGGGTCCCCCAGCTACCCGTGCGTAACAGACTGCCATCTATCTTGACGACCTCGACGCCGAGAACGCCGCGCATGCCTTGCGGTACGTTTTGGGAGATCGCCCCGCCTACAGTGGAGTAAATGCCCGAGAACGGGGCGGTGAACTCGAGCTGTAGGCCGCTACCCGCCAATGCTTCGGTGACTTGGCTCCATGTGCAGCCGGCCTCGGCCACGACGTACTGCTCGGCGCGGTTGACTTCGCGCACCGTGTTCAGCCGGCGTAAATCCAAGAGGATGGAAGACGCGTGTGTGGGGACGTAGCCGTGGGTATACGACATGCCGCCGCCGCGGGTGTAGACCGGACATTGGTGCGCCACCGCGTAGCCGAGAATCTCCGTCAGCTCGCCGATGTCGGCGGGTTGTGCGACAACCTCCGCCACGGGGCCGTCGCGGAAGGAAAAGATGTCCTGGCTGAAATGGGCGCGATCTTCCGGGCTACCGAGCGCGTGTTCGTCCCCGACGATGCCGGCCATGGCTGCGGTAAGACGGTTTTCTGTGGGTTGGGTGGTCGCCATGGAGCCTATCGCGTTATATTGCCCGTTACGCGAATTGTAGCGGATGAGCGCAGGGGAGAGGGGCCGATGCGTGGTCTGATGATGGATATACCGCTCACGATCACTGAGATCATGCGGTTCGCCGAGCGCAACTATCCCGGTACGGAGGTCGTCTCGGTGACGGCTGATAATCCCCTGCATCGTTGTACCTATGCGGATGTGTTTGGTCGCGCGCGGCGCGTCGCCAATCTACTCGAGTCGTTGGATCTGAAACCGGGCGCACGGGTCGCGACGCTTGCTTGGAACGATTATCGCCACCTTGAACTGTATTATGGCGTGTCCTGCACTGGCTTCGTCCTGCATACGATCAATCCGCGCCTATTCGAGGATCAGATCGTCTACATTGTCAACCACGCGGAAGACGACGTCATCTTCCTCGATCCGATGTTCGTCCCGATGGTCGAGGCGTTGGCCGGCCGGCTTTCCAAGCTGCCGCGGTTGGTGGTGATGTGCGACGCGGGGGCCATGCCCAATAGTAGCCTGGAGCTGGATTGCTATGAGACGTTGCTCGAAGCGCAGTCCGATGAGTTCGTCTGGCCCCAGTTGGATGAACGCTTAGCCAGCGCGCTGTGTTACACGTCCGGTACGACCGGCAATCCCAAGGGCGTGCTATTTAGTCACCGCGCTACCGTGTTACATAGTTATGGGAGCTGTTTGCCCAACGCGATCAATCTAAGTCACCGCGATTGTGCGTTACCG
>JAHEKG010000356.1 GCA_024638475.1 Rhodospirillales bacterium
GTTTGAAGGTAACGGGCACCCCGAGTTGCTCTGCAAGCATATGCCCGTTACGCAGCAGCAGTTCGGACAGGTCGGATCCGGTCAGCTCGGCCTTCGGAAAGACCTTGTGGGCGGCGGAAAGTGTTGAGAACCCACCGCATCCAGCATCGTAGATACGGCGGTAGCTGGATTTTGGCAATTGCTCGACGACTTCGATTCTATGCGAGGTGATGTCCTCACGGTGCCCCACCGCGGCATAGCCACCGTACTTAAACACTCTGGGGCCAAGCACATGGGTAAAGAGGGCGCCATATAGGTCGTAGCCGTCATAGCCTCCTGGTTCGAGGTGCCAATCGACCCCGGTATAGTACTTGGGTTTCATAATATCAGGGTCCAGCTCCAGCGCGCCCACCGTTGGGTGCGGTGACCTCGTGTCCGGGCCGTTGCTAAACCGATCGCGGCGTTCCTCGACCGCCGGAATTCCACGATAGTAGACTTCTTCGGCAACGTAACGCTGAAGAAATCGCTCAAAACGAAAAGAGGCAAGTCCGTGGGCGATGCGATTCGCTTCCGCGACGCGTTTTCGGCCGCGATCTGTGTCCTGTGCTGCAATGCTGTCAGAGTGAACTTCCTCTAATTGCCTTTCAAAATCCCTCTTGGCTAGACGGCGCACGAAACCGGACGAGAAATCCTGCATAGAACCGAGCACGTCGATGCTGGCTCTGCCCCTTTGAGAAAGGGAAGGGCTATGTCGCAGTTGATCAGCGCTGAGAAAAGTCATCTATCGAACCTCCGAACATTGTTGATGACGTGCACCGGCTAGTCGGGCTAACTTGCCGGCTTGCGCATAGTCGGATAATCCGACCAGAGGCTGACACGCCCCTCCCAGGGTTCATCCGGACGGAAGCCGCTTCGAGCGCGGCCGCAACGTCTTCGGCCACCATGGCATCGCCGACGGCGAAATCAACGCGGCTACAATCACGAACGCGCCACGTAATTTGCGGAGAATATGTCGAACCATCGTTGGGTTAACCTCTATGGCCTATTCTACGGCGCGACTTTGCAATGGGCCAATTGTGGGACACTCCGAATAAGGTTCAGCGGCGGGTAATCAGGGTCGGGGCCCCAGGTTTTCATAGTCAAAAGAATACGTTAGGCGAAAATGTTTTTTTACGCGGGTTTTGCAAACTGCCCGGTGTAAGGTAACCAACACTGACACGATGGTTAAGGGTGACCTACCATGAGTGAAGCTACTCATTCGCATCAAGTTGCGGACCCGCCTTATCCGAATTCCAAATACGCTTGGTACGTCACCACGCTGCTACTGCTGGCGTACATATTGTCGTTCATCGACCGGCAGATCATGAGCCTCCTGATTGAGCCGATAAAGGCCGACTTAGGGTTAACCGATGGCCAGATCGGCTTGCTGCTCGGGCCCGCCTTCGCCATCTTTTACGTGACGATGGGCGTGCCCATCGGCTGGCTGGCCGACCGCAGGAGCCGCAGAGGAATCATCGGCGCCGGTATCACCGTGTGGTGTCTGATGACGGCCGCCTGTGGCTTGTCACGAAGCTTTGGGCAACTATTTGCGGCGCGGATCGGCGTCGGTGCCGGCGAAGCGGTGCTGACTCCGAGCGCGCTTTCCTTGATCAGCGACTACTTTCCGCAAAAAACCCGCGCCCGCGCCGTTAGTTTATATATGACCGGTATTTCTTTGGGCTCCGGCATCGCCAACCTTGCGGGCGGGCCGTTGATCGCTGTCCTGTTGGCGTCACCGCCGTTTATTTTGCCGCTCTACGGCGAGTTGTTGGCGTGGCAGACGGCGTTCCTGGTGGTCGGATTGCCCGGACTGATTCTCGCGGCGCTGATGTTTACCGTGCGGGAGCCGCTGAGACGTGGTCTTATTTCCGTCAAAAATGCATCAGGCCGGCAATCCAAGGATCTGCCTTTCAAAGAAAGCATGGCGTTCCTGGGCAAGCGGTGGAAAGCCTACGGCAGCTTGTTCTTCGGCATGTCCGTTGTGACTCTGGTGGGCTATACGGGCTTTTGGAACCCGGCCCTTTTCCAGCGGACCTGGAACTGGGACATCGCCACCATCGGGGTCACGTTGGGTATTACCGCGCTTATTTTCGGGCCCTTAGGTACTAACGGTGGCGGTTGGATCGCCGATCAGATGACCAAGAGGGGTTTCAAGGATGGCCCCATGCGGGCCATGTACTACGGTGTGGTCCTCACCGTCGTCACCAATATCGCCTATCCGTTGATGCCGTCGGGACCGATCGCCATGGTGTTTTACGTACCCTCGGTTCTGGGTGGCGCCATGGCGACCGCCTGCGGGGCAGCAGCTTGCGTTCATATCGCTCCCAATCAAGTGCGTGCGCAAGCGGTGGCAATCTACTGGCTAATCATCAACGTGGTCGGTCTCATGCTCGGCCCGACGTCGGTGGGCTATCTCACCGACATGTTGGGCGATCCGTCCCGGCTGCGGTATGCCATGGCCGTTGTGCCGCTGGTGGTCGGAGTTCCGGCCATATTTCTAATAATGTGGGGGCTGAAACACTACGAAGCAGCCGCGGTAGAAGCGCAAGCCTGGGCCGAGAAATCGTGAGGCGGGTCGGGGCACCAAAAAACGTTTTTCTTACATACAGTTACCCCGTAATCCTCGAACGAGTGTAGGTGTGCCTGTGGGAGATTATTACGGAGCGTGGGAACCGTCATCGATTCTTGTTGCTTGTGAACCAGTTTCGGCG
>JAHEKG010000100.1 GCA_024638475.1 Rhodospirillales bacterium
GACGGCGAAGAAATCATCGACGAATCGCTAAAGATGCTGGCGGAGGAGTTGGCGCCCGAGTTCGTGCGGATTCATCGCAGCTTATTGGTGGCGGTCGGGGCCATTGAAAGTATTCAGCGGGATGCGGAGGGCCGCAACTGGGTTAAGCTGCGGCAACGGGATGAATTGCTTCCGGTAAGCCGCCGCCAGGTGGCGGATTTAAAGCGGCAAATTAGTTGAGGTGACGCGTAGTCCATGGAGAACGACGACAAAGACAAAGCGAATACGGAAAGTGACCAACCCGCTCCAATTGCCGTGACCGTGGCAACGGTGCCGGAATCGGTCGAGGCAGAGGCCGAGGTTGCTGCCGAGACTGAAGCCGAACCCGCAAAGCCCGAGCGACCCTCGGCCGTACCCCGCGCGGTGGCGTTATTCGCGCTATTGGTGGCGATGTTGTCGGCGGCAGCGGCCGGTTTCTTGTGGTGGCAGTACCGCCAGTTCTACGTCGAACTGAACGATACCGATGCAGCGAACCAGCTTGGCCTGCGCCAGGCGCGTACCGAAATCGTTGCGTTGGAAGACAAACTCGCCGACCTCCGTGAAGACGACCGCAAGCTGCGCGCCGAGATCGTTGCTGCAGGTGAAGCATTTGCGTATTTGCCGCCGCGCCTCGTGGACTTGGAAGAACGCCTGCAGAGTGTGCAGGGTGTGTCCGAAAATTCCCGCCGCGCTTGGTTACGCGCCGAGGTTCAGTACCTGCTGTCGTTGGCCAATACGGAATTGGCCTTGGCCAAGCGCTGGGATACGGCCCGGCAGGCGCTGACCCTGGCCGATGCGAAGTTGCGGGAGCTGGGGAATCCTTCGCTGACGCCGGTGCGAGAGGCCATCGAGACCGCGCTGCAGCGGCTCAACGCCATTCCCGTGGCCGACAGCGAGGGGCTCAGCCTGGCGTTGGGCAGTTTAGCCAACCGAGTGGATGAGTTGCCCTTGGCGGCGTCGTCCGCCCGCAGCGAGTTCGAAACCACCCCCAGTTCAATCGATGAGCCGCCAGGGCTCGAACGGGCCTGGGCCAGTCTCAAGGCGGCACTCGGCGGCCTCGTGCGTATTGAAAAACGCGATACCCCGGTTCGGCGCGCGTTAACGATGCGGGAGGAAGCCCTGCTCCGGTTGAAATTGGAGCTCGAACTGGAGGCCGCACGGCTGTCCTTGCTGCGGGCCGACGGAGCCGGCTTCACGGCCAGCGTGCTGGCGGCCCAACATAGCCTCACGACCGATTTCGATGGATCCGATCCGGGGGTGCGGGCGGCGCTCGGTATCCTCACCGGGATGGCGGCGGTGGCAATCGACCCGCCGCGCCCGGATATCAGCCAGCCGCTGTTGTTGATGCAGCAGCTCACGGACACCAATCGGGAAGCCACCCAGGCAGTGCCGCGAAACCCCGCGCCCGGCGGCGAACCGCTACCTTCGGGCGAGGCCGATGACGGGGCCGACACAACGGCCTTGCCACCGCCGGATGCCGAGCTATGAGGCTCGGTGCCTGGGTGCTGGGGGGTCTCTTCCTGGGCGCCTTCGGCGCTCATTTTCTGCTCGGCGACAAAGGTTACGTGCTAGTCAATTTCCGCGATTACGTCGTGGAGATGTCCGTGCCCGTGTTAGTTCTATTACTGGCGGCGGGGTACTTGCTGCTGCGGATGGCCGTCCGCTTATGGCGTATTCCCAAACAGGTCGGGGCGGCCGTCGGCGAACGCCGTGCGCAACGGGTCGGGGACCGTCTCAACAAAGGCCTGATCGAACTGTCGCAAGGCAACTGGGCCAAGGGCGAACGTCTTTTGGCCAAGGGTCTCAAAGGCAGCAAGGCGCCCTTGATCAACTACATGTTGGCGGCTCGCGCGGCCCAATCCCAGGGTGCGGCGGAGCGCCGGGACGAGTGGCTGGGCCTCGCCTACGAGCAGTTGCCCGACGCCGAAACCGCGATTCTGCTTACCCAGGCCGAATTGCAGCTGGACGCGGGCCAGCATGAGTTGGCGTTGGCGAACTTGCGCAAACTGTCGCAGCGCGACCCCGATCACCCCCTGGGCCTCACATTACTCGCCAAAGTCTATCGGGCGTTGGAAGATTGGCCGGAGCTGGAGAAGCTGCTGCCCGTATTGGATCGTACCCAGCTGCCGGACGCCGAGCGCGAAGCAATTGCGGTGGACACTTTCGCGGCTTTGGCCGAGCGCCGGGACCTCACCGCGGAGCAGTTGGAAACCTTGATCGCGCGACTGCCCGCGGGGCTTCGCAAGCAACCCGGCATCATCGCTCGCCAAGCAGCCACACTGTCGAGGTTGGGCCACGGAGACAGGGCGGAGCAACTGCTCCGCAAGGCCCTCAAGCGAGACTGGAATAGTTTGCTGGTGCGGGCCTATGGACGGATCAAGGGGATCGACAATGAAAAACAGCTCGGCCGGGCAGAGGCTTGGCTGAAACAACACCCGGAGGATGCCGTTCTGTTGCTCACGGCGGCGCGTTTGTGCATGCGCGTGGAGTTATGGGGCAAGGCCCGCAGCTACTTGGAAACCAGCTTGGCGGAGGATCCGGACCCGGAAGCCTATGAACTGTACGGCCGGCTGTTGACACGCCTGGGCGAGGGCGACAATGCCGCACTCGCCTACCGCTCGGGCCTAGCGCTGGCGACGAATTCCGACGGTCCTGTGCCCGTGTTGGAGGCGCCTACCGCGGTTGACGAGGCCAGTTAGGCCGAGGAGAGCCGTTGTTAGGGGCGGCTGCGGCGGCTATCCAGCCACTCCAAGACCGGATCCCACTGTTCCCAATCCGGCCAGGCGAGATAGGGTGGCAGCTCATGGATGCCCAACCCGCGCTGGTACGCACGCACGTAGTTCTGGGCCTCCCGCAAGGATGTCAAATAGGGCACCCTCAGCTTATTGAGGTATTCATCAAGCTCTTCAAATATAAGGGTATTTTCGCGTACCCGGTTGGCCACGGCCGCTACCTTGGCCTGCTTGCGCGAAACCCTACCGACTTTGAGTAGTTCGGCGATGAATTTGGCGCTGGCCTTGATATCGATGGGCGAAGGCAGCACCGGCACGATAATGGTCTCGGCGTGTTTCACCAGCATGGTCAATTCCGGGCCGTGGGAACGGGCGGGGGCGTCGATGATCAAGTAATCGGCGTTACGAGGTATGTGGCGAAGGCCATCCTTGTGGGCGGCGAGACCGGTAATGGCCGCATACTCCTCCGGTCGTTGGTCTAGCCAATCGAGGCTGGATTGCTGCGGATCGTAGTCCGCAAGCGCCGTTTCGTAACCCTCGGAGGCGTAGTAGGCGGCCAAGTTGGTGGCGATGGTACTTTTTCCACAACCGCCTTTAGCGTTCATTACCATGATGTGTCGCATTGAATGTTCCCTAGCAGTCTGTTTCGGAGTTTGTTGTTAGTGACAGCATGCTGCAAAGGTAGCCAGGCTTATGACAAATGTCCAATGACACAAAATCAGTCGATACCTAACTGCGGCCACAGCGCATCGACTCGCGCGATGACGTCCGTGTCCATTTCGATTCGAGTGCCCCAGTTGCGCTGGGTTTCGCCCGGCCACTTGTTGGTCGCATCGAACCCAAGTTTGCCGCCCAGCCCCGCGACGGGCGACGCGAAATCCAAGTAATCGATCGGCGTGTTTTCGATAATCACCGTGTCGCGCGCAGGGTCCATGCGCGTCGCGAGCGCCCACACCACGTCCTCCCAATTACGGACGTCGATGTCATCGTCCGTGACGATAATGAATTTGGTGTACATGAACTGGCGCAGGAAAGACCAAATGCCGAACATGAGGCGCTTCGCGTGGCCCAGGTATTGCTTACGTATACTCACCACGGCGATGCGGTAGGAGCATGCCTCGGCCGGCAGATAAAAATCCACGATTTCAGGGAATTGCGTCTTCAGGATAGGTACGAATACCTCGTTCAGCGCCAACCCCAGCACCGCAGGCTCGTCCGGCGCACGCCCGGTATAAGTACTGTGATAGATCGGTTGCGGCCGGTGGGTCAGGCGGTCGATTGTCAGGACGGGAAACTCCTCCACCTCGTTGTAGTACCCCGTATGATCGCCGAAGGGCCCTTCGGCGGCCGTATCGCCCGGCGCGATATGGCCCTCGAGCGTGATCTCCGCGAGGGCTGGTACCTTAAGTGGCGAGCCGATGCACTGGGTCAGCCGAGTCCGGCGACCCCGCAGCAGGCCGGCGAAGGCATATTCCGACAGGTTGTCTGGGATGGGCGTGACCGCCGCGAGCATCGTCGCGGGATCCGCGCCTAGGCTGATCGCAACCGGAAACGGTTCGTCGGGCCGATCTCGGCACCAGGCGGCATAGTCGAGGGCGCCCCCGCGATGTGCCAGCCAGCGCATGATGATGCGCCGCTGCCCGATGACTTGATGACGGTAAATTCCTAAGTTTTGCCGGCCGGCCCGAGGGCCGGTGGTCGTGGTGAGGCCCCAGGTAATCAGCGGGCCGGCGTCACCCGGCCAGCAGGTCGCGATGGGCCATTCGCCCAGGTCCACCGCGTCACCCTCCAACACGACGCTCTGGCTGGGGGCATCGCCGACGGTTTTCGGCGCGAGATTCATGAGCTCCTTGAGCAGCGGGATCTGACCGATGGCGTCACTAATTCCCGCCGGCGGCTGAGGGGCTCGCAAATGGGCCAACAAAGCGCCTATCTCGCCCAAGCTCGCCACGGAATCGGCGCCCATGGCGGCGGCGATCCGCTCGGGGGTGCCGAACAAGTTGGTCAGGACCCGGCATCGGTCCGTGCCGGCGTGCGTGAACAACAAGGCCGGCCCGCTGCGTTCCAGGGTGCGCCGGCTGATTTCGGTGAGTTCGAGGCGGGGGTCCACCGGCTGGTCGATCGTGGCCAGCTCACCGCGCCGTTCCAGCACCCCTAGAAACTCGCGCAGGTCAGCGAATCGATAAGCCGGCTTCGAACGGATGGATTCCACTTATAATGCTTGGATAGTGAGAATGGCGGCGTCACCGTAACGTTGTGACGTGCCAATTGCCAGCCAAAGGACACGACTCTGCCCGTGGAACTCAGATTCTCGAAAATGCACGGCCTCGGCAACGATTTCGTGGTCGTCGATTGGCCTGCGGGCCGTGCGCAGCCGGCTCCCGCTCAAGTTCGCGCCTGGGCTGACCGGGGCACGGGGGTCGGGTTCGACCAGCTGCTGACCGTGACTATGCCTTCGGTGAACGGAGCCGACGCGGATTATCGGGTCTTCAACGCCGATGGCGGAGAGGTCGAACAATGCGGGAATGGCGCTCGTTGCATCGTCCGCGTGGTCGCCGAGCGCAACGGCCGCGAGCGAGTGCGCCTGCATAGTCCCGCCGGTCCCGTCGAAGGTGTCCTGGCGGGGGATTGGGTGCGGGTCAATCTCGGCATTCCGAGCTTCGACCCGGCAGATCTGCCGTTCGTGGGTCACACCGAGGCGGATCGGTACGCGCTGGAAGTGGGCGGTGCGCCGGTGGAGTTCGGTGCGGTTTCCCTCGGCAATCCCCATGTCGTCGTCCCGGTGGATTCGGTGGAAGAGGCCCCGATAGGTATACTTGGGCCCGGGCTCGAGAGCCACCCGGCATTTCCGCAGCGTACCAATGTGGGCTTTATGGAAATCGTCGATCCCGGCAAACTGCGGTTGCGGGTTTTCGAACGCGGGGTGGGCGAGACTCGAGCCTGCGGAACCGGGGCCGCTGCCGCCATGGCGGTGGCGCGACGCTGGCAGCGGGTGGGGCCAGAGGTTGAAGTCGAGTTGCCAGGCGGTTCATTGGAGGTAATTTGGCGCGCTGACGATCAGCCGTTGTGGCTGAGCGGACCTGCAACGAAGGTTTTTGAAGGAACACTCGAGTTATGAGCCAACAGAAACAGCAATGGGTCGCGACGGAAGCATTCTCCGAGCAACATGTCGTCGACTTTCTAGATGCGGATCCGGAATTTTTCGAACGCCACCCCCAAGCACTGCTGAAGCTGGAGCTCACTCATGCGAGCGGCTCGGCCGTGTCCCTAGTGGAGCGCCAGATCGCCGTCTTGAGGGACCGCAACGGCGAACTCGAGACCCGGCTGAAAGATTTGATTGCGGTTGCGAAGAAAAACGACGCGTTGGTCCGCAAGATGCATGAGTTCGCGTTGACGTTGATCGCAACCGAAACCACGACGGATTGCATCAAACAACTCGAAACGGGGTTGCGCTCTCAGTTTTCCGCTGACCGGGCCGCGTTGGTGTTGTTCGAACAACCAGCGCTTGGGCAGGAAGAACTAAAGCGTTTTCAGTTTCTGCACATTATCGATCGCGATGATCCTGACCTGGTGCCGTTCTCGACTTTCCTCCGCGCGGGGCGTGCCCGCTGTGGACAAATGCGCGATAGTCAACGCGGCGTTTTATTTGGGGACGATGACGATATCGGTTCCGTTGCCATGGTCCCGTTAGGGGATAAAGCGCAGCGGGGGTTCCTAGTGATCGCCAATGCCGACCCGGATCATTTTCATCCCGGCAAGAGCATCGATTTCCTTGAGCGTATCGGCCAGCTGGTCAGCGTAGCGCTAAGCCGCGCCTAGCCATTCCGCCCCCATGGGCGAACCCACTCACATTGAACAGTTCTTGGCCCATCTCGCCAAAGAGCGGCGTTTGTCGACCCACACGATCAGTGCGTATCGACGAGACCTCAGGGCATTGGACGAGTACCGCAGCAGTCAGAACATCGAAACATGGGATCAATTGGGTCCGTTCGAGGTTCGCCGTTTCGCCGCCCAGGAGCACCGCAAAGGCTTGAGCCCGAGGAGCATCGCCCGGCGCCTGTCGGCAGCCCGGAGTTTTTTTGGTTTTCTGCTGCGCGAAAACATCGTCCGCACGAACCCGTCGGTCGACGTCCAGGCGCCCAAGGCGCCGCGGCGGCTGCCGAATACCCTGGATGCCGATCAAATGGCTCGCCTATTGCAGGAGTCAGACAATCCCGAGGCGGAGCCGACGTTAATTCGCGATCGCGCCATCATGGAACTGCTGTATTCATCGGGCTTGCGACTCGGCGAGTTGGTCGGCCTAGATATCGTCGACTTGGACCTCGCCGATGCAACCGTGCGCGTGACGGGCAAGGGCAACAAGACGCGGATTCTGCCCGTCGGGCGCCACGCGCGACGGGCGCTCAACAACTGGCTCGGGATCCGTAGTAACTTGTTGGCCGTGGATGAGGCCGCATTGTTCGTTGGCAAACGGGGCAAGCGCATTCACCCACGCACGGTTCAAAACCGAGTCAAACGCTGGGCGCAATTAGCCGGCGCGCCAGTGGCGGTGCATCCGCATATGCTGCGCCATTCCTTTGCGAGCCACCTGCTGGAATCCTCGGGTGACCTACGCGGCGTGCAGGAACTGCTCGGTCACGCCGATATTAGTACCACCCAGGTCTATACCCACCTTGATTTTCAGCATCTCGCCCGCATATACGATACTTCCCACCCCCGCGCCCGCCGGCGCCGAGACTAGTGACGGGCAGGAGCAGCATGCAACAGTTCGATGGTACGACGGTCCTAGCGGTGCGCCGCAATGACCAAGTCGTTATGGGTGCCGACGGCCAGGTCACGTTGGGCGACAAGGTGATGAAGGGTAATGCGCGCAAAGTACGCCGCTTGCACGAGGGTAAGGTGCTGGCGGGTTTCGCCGGCGGCACGGCCGATGCGTTCACGTTATTCGACTACTTTGAGCGCAAGCTCGACCAATACGGCAATCTCACCCGCGCCGCGATCGAACTAGCCAAGGATTGGCGCACGGATCGCATGCTACGCCGTTTGGAGGCGCTGCTGGTGGTGGCCGACGGCGCCGAGTTGCTGCTGATTTCCGGCAATGGGGATGTGATCGAGCCCGAACACGATCTCATCGCCATCGGTTCCGGCGGGGCTTATGCACAGGCGGCCGCACTTGCGTTGTTGGAGAACACCGATCTTCCGGCTAGGGATATCGTCGAAAAAGCGCTGGCGATTGCCGCGGATATTTGCATCTACACGAACCGCAGCGTCAGCATCGAAACGTTAGGCGCAGCCTAGCCGCGGCCCAAGGACTGGCTCATGTCGATGACACCCCGAGAAATCGTCCAGGAGTTGGACAAACATATCGTCGGTCAGGAACAGGCTAAACGCGCTGTCGCGATTGCCTTGCGGAACCGCTGGCGCCGTGTCCAAGTGGACGAACCATTGCGGAGTGAAATCACGCCGAAGAATATCCTGATGATCGGCCCGACGGGCGTCGGCAAGACCGAGATCGCGCGGCGCTTATCGCGTCTGGCGCACGCGCCATTTGTCAAGGTAGAAGCGACCAAATTTACCGAGGTCGGTTACGTCGGGCGCGAGGTCGATAGCATCATTCGTGATTTGGCGGACGTGGCTGTCAAACTTACTCGCGAGGAAGAGATCGCGAAAGTCCGCCATCGTGCAGAAGATGCCGCGGAAGATCGGTTGTTAGACGCGCTCTTGCCCGGGTCGCGAAATGGTTTGGAGGAATCTACCGAGCAAGCCGATACGCGGCAGAAATTACGCAAGATGCTTCGCGAAGGCCAGCTCGACGATCGCGAAGTCGAGATCGATACCCATGGTCCCATGATGGGAGTCGAAATCATGGCGCCACCGGGCATGGAAGAAATGACCGGCCAATTACAGAACTTGTTCCAAAGTATGTCCGCGGGCAAGACGCATACTCGAAAACTCAAAGTAAAGGATGCGCTGAAACTCCTCACCGATGAGGAGGCGGCCAAAATGGTCAATGAAGAAGACATCAAGTTGCGCGCGCTGGAGGCTGTGGAGCAACACGGCATCGTATTTATCGACGAGATCGATAAAGTCGCCCGCCGCACCGAGACGACGGGGGCCGATGTTTCGCGGGAGGGCGTGCAGCGGGATTTGTTGCCGCTGGTGGAAGGCTCGACCGTCAGCACCAAGTACGGCATGGTGCGCACCGATCACATGCTGTTTATCGCATCGGGCGCGTTCCACGTTTCCAAGCCATCGGATTTGATTCCCGAGCTGCAGGGGCGCTTTCCGATCAGGGTAGAACTGGCGGCGTTGAGCACCGATGACTTTGTGCGCATTCTAACGGAGCCGGATGGGTCCCTAACCGAGCAGTACACCGCTTTGCTTGCGACCGAGGGTATGACGGTGGAGTTTACCGACTCGGGCGTGCAACGCATCGCCGAGGTAGCTTTTCAAGTGAATGAACGTACCGAGAATATCGGCGCGCGACGGTTGCACACGGTGCTGGAACGATTATTGGAACAGATTTCGTTTGAAGCGGCAGATCGTAGCGGGCAGAAACTCAGTGTTGATGCCGGCTATGTAGACGAACACCTTAACGCTTTAGTACAGGACGAGGATCTGAGCCGGTATATCCTTTAAGCGCTCGTCCCATGGATCAGATAAACGCCAAACTCGGGCGCGCAACCATCAGCCAAAGAATGAGCAACACGGCTAAAAAAGCGGGAATACCTAGGCTTACCCAGGAACGGAATAAGCGCTGGTAGCTTGCCGGCAGCGGCTGGTTGGCGGCCACTGCGCTGCGCGCGAGATCCCGCATCTGGATTTGGATCCGCACTACCGGTAACCAAAACACGCCCGTGAGCACATAAAGACCGATTGAGGCCAACAGCCAGCCTTGACCAAGCGGCCAGCCCATTTGCAGCGCCAGCAACACACCGGTTACCGGCTGCAGCACGATCGCCGAGGCAGTAAACAAGTAATCGGCGACGACGACGACCGAGGCCGTATGCGCGACAACCTGGGCGTTGCCACTGCGGTGGGCGGCAAGCATGAAAAAAGCGATCCCGGCGCCCGTCCCCAACAACACTGTCGCACCAATAACGTGCAGCCAGCGCAACAAATAAAAAATATCCATCAACGCTCCACTAACAACGCCGGGGTGATTAACGCCAATAGCATAGCGGGTATCGGTTTCAATAACGGGCCCAGGGGGTCGAGCCACAGGCCCGGCGCGTATAGCGTGGCCGCGAGCAGATAGGCGAGGGTCGCGGCGACCATGCCCCAACACGCCCATGCTGCCCAGGGCCGATACAGCACGGCGAGCCCCAAGCCGATATCCGCAGCACTGGCAGCAGTAACCAGCGTGGCTGCAGAGGGGTGCGGCCCGAGAACCGCGGCGGCCTGGGGCAAATTGGCTAACGCGATGAGTCCGGATAGTATCCAGAATGCGGCCAGCGTGGCGATGCTCAGCGGCAGCGCCAAATACAGCCGCGCGAACCACCGATCCTGGACGGTCGTAGGCATGCCGGCGAGAATCTGTTCCAAGCTCATCAGCGGTTGCCCCAACAGCGCCTCCGCGGGCCGCGGATCGCCGACGACACCGGTTTTCAGGTTGCGCAACGCCGTAGAGCGTAGCGGCGACCGCCAGCCCAGGTGGCCCAACAAGTCCGCGCCAGCGGCCACCCCCCGGCCGAACCAATCTGGTAGTTCCCATTGCCAGCGCACCGGCGCGAAACCCAGCCAAGCCCGCATCGCGGTAACGATATCGCGCAGTGCGTGGGGATGCGGTTCCACCAGGTCGATGTGGGTGGCGGGTGGGAATTCACCGGCCGCGGCGCGCGCCACCACCACCGCCAATTCCGCCAAACTCACGCATTGGATCCGGGCGCTGCCCATGACCAATGGTTGGGCCCAGGGAAGCGCCGCCAGCATCCGCAGGAGGGCGGTGCCACCGTAGGCGCTGCGGCCAATGACCAGGCCGGGACGCAGGATGACC
>JAHEKG010000101.1 GCA_024638475.1 Rhodospirillales bacterium
AAAGGCAGTGGGTCCAAGTAACGGTCCACGCGCACGTCCAAGTCGAGTTTGCCCTGCTCGGCGAGACGCAGCGCCAGCAGCCCGACGAAGGTCTTTGTGATGGAGCCGATGCGAAAGCGACTGTCCGGGGTGACGGGCCGCTGGGAGTCGAGATCCACGACGCCCAAAGCTCCGGCAAACAAAACGCGCTCCCGGGTGACGAGCGCCAAGCCCATGGCGGGTACCTGCTCGTCCTGGCGGATTTGGTCTAAGGCTTGGACGAGTCCAGTGACGGTGGCCGCATCGAGTTCCCCCGCCGCCGGCGCCGCGCCTAAGCCGAGGGACAGGATCGCGGCGACGCTTTGCAGGCGCATCGCGACCCGATTGCCCCCGTCAGCCAAGGGGCGGCAACGCGTTGCCTATTTGGGCTTGTTCCACGCGCTGGCGTACTCAAGCGGCGGCGGTAATTTGGTGGAGCGAACGCGATCGCCGCGTGAAACCGAACCGACGTTGACGGGTTGGGCGATGGAAAATTTTTCTGCCACCTGGGTGACGCGCACGTCGCCGAGTACGGATTCTGTCGCGCCGAGGGAAATCCCAGTCTCTGGATCAATCAATTCTTCACCCATCGACAACACCTGCAGCGTGTCGCCCACTGCGACCTGTTCTTCGCCTAGGTTGACGTAAACCTGCCCGGGATCGGCTTTGATAACAGAGCCTTCCGCGGGTTGCGCGCCGACCTGCTTGATTAACTCGAAGATACCTTCGTTGCAGGCGGCGATGACGGCTTGACCGATCGGTGTTTTGGAATAATTCGATAGGAAACCGCCGAGCGCGATACTGCTGCCGAAGCCCACACCACCGAGTGAAAGTCCTTTCGATGTTACTTCGGTATCTACTTGTTTTGTATAAATAATTTCACTGGTTTCAGCATCGATTAGGCGGAAGTTCATACCCACGACGCCGCGGCTATTATTGACCTTGACGCCACCCAACAGTGGCACCTTATTGCGCAGTAGGCCGCCGACGCCGAAGCCCTTGCCGCCCGTATCGGCTTCGTAATTAGTCACGACCGCTTGGACCAAGTACTGGGCGCCGAGAATATTGCCGGTGGCGGCACCCGACGGTTGAGCGACTCGACCCGAAGTCACCAGATCTTGCTCAGCGATGATGGAACCCAATGCTTGTCTTTCCACTAGCCGGTAGCGCGAGGTCCGAGCCAACGCATCCGTAATAATGGCTTCGATGCCATTCACGGGAACTTGGCTGTAGTCGTAGGAAGACTCCACCTGCGTGCCACCCACATTGATACTGTAAGAACCTGCGGCGCTGGTATTGTCCACTTCGAGCACGGCAAGCCGGGCGCGCGCGCCCTGATAATCTCCCCAACGGATGTTCACCAAGTATTGGGGTTCGATCCCGTTCACGTCCTCGGGTAGGGGTGACTCGCCCTTTTCGCTTACCGAATAGGCGACGTAATCCGCCATACCGGGAAATGCAAGAGCCATGAGTACAACGAGCGTCAGTGCGCGCATCGGCCGATCTCCTGTTCCAAGGTCGAGTCGATTATAGCTTGATGGCGCGACGGTTGCCGTTCAGGAATTAGGTGGCGGGGGCCATCCGGTTCCAGGCGTCCATGGCGGCGATCTTGTAGGCCTCGGCCAAGGTCGGGTAGTTAAAGACGGTTTCCAAGAAATAGTCGAGGCCGCCGCCCAGCGCCAAAATGCTTTGGTCGATGTGTACCAACTCGGTGGTGCCCTCGCCCATGCTGTGGGCACCCAGCAACGGCCGCTGCTTTTCCAATCCGAACAAGAGCTTAAGCACGCCGTCCCCTATCCCATGATGTGGCCACGACGGTCTCGCGGGTGGCACTGAAGCCGCCTGGGTCACGTTTCCGGTGACCGGCTCCACCACGTTCGCCATGGGTTGTGCATAATCGGCGCCAGCATGAACCGGACCCGATCAGTTTGGACCCCCTAACCCAGGCGGCGCTCGGCGCGAGCGTGGGCGGAGTCGTTGCGGGGCGCAAACTCGGACTCGGCCGGGCGCTGGCCTGGGGCGCTGTCGCCGGCGCTCTGCCCGACATCGACCTCCTGGCTAATATTGGCGATGACCCGTTTTTGAATTTACGCCACCATCGCGGCGTCACCCATGCGCTTTGGTTCGCCCCCGTGTTCGGTTCGGCGCTGGGTTGGCTCTTGTGGCGCTGGCGGCGCCGAGCCGGACCGGATCCCGGCTGGGCGCCTTGGGTCCGCCTGATGATGTTGAGTATGTTGTCGCATCCGTTACTGGACCTGTTTACTCACTACGGGACCCAACTCTGGGCACCCTTTTCTGATCAGCGGTTTGCATTGCCCGCTGTACCGGCGGTGGATCCGGCGTATACATCGATTTTGCTGCTCGGTCTCATTGGGGCGTGGATAGGCCGGCAGCGTTTCAGGCAGGTGCTCGGCGTTGCCCTAATGGTGAGCACCGCTTATCTGGGCGTCGGCCTAGCCTGCAACGTCCGCGTCGAAACGCAAGTACGCCAGCAGTTGGTGGAGGAAGGCGTGGTTTTCGAACGGGTCGGCGTGTTTCCCACCTTCATGCAGCTGCCGCTGCGCCGGGTGGTGGTCGTCGGCGGCGGCGAGGTGCGAGTGGGGTTCGTATCGGCCTGGCGTGCTTGCCGCGTGGAGTGGGGGCCTGTCGGACGCTTGCCGTCCGCGGCAGAGCTCGCAGCGTTACTAAAGACGGAGCAGGGCCGCACCTTTGCCTGGTTTACGAATCGCTGGCTGGCGGTGGCGACCGCCGGTGGCGCTAATCTACGGTATAGCGATTTACGCTTCGGGTTTTCCCGGGAGCCGGCCGAGGGATTGTGGTCCGTTACCCTGAACCTGGATCCGGCGACAGTGCCGGTCTACGCAAACCAACGGCCGACATTCGATTGGCAGACTGTGGCCGAATTGTTCGCCGCCGCTTTCCCGTCTGGGTGCGCGGTTTGGCGTGGCCGTTCGCCCGCGCCAGTCTAGAACATGTCCCACGGCCAATCTAGACTCGGGTCGATCGTCGAGAATACTCGCCCGATGGTGTCCGCATCGTTCAAACAGTTAATCGTCAAAAGAGCCAGGTCGGCGCGACCGATGAGGCCAAAGGTCGTCGGGTCTTCGCTGAGGACGCCGCCGCGGGTTGCCTCGATATCTTTCAAACCGCCGGGTCTCAAGATGGTGTAATCGAGCCCGCTCGTCATGAGATAGGTCTCTGCGCGGGTTTTTAACTCGGTAACTTCTTTTAGCATCCAGCGGACAATCCAGGGCGGGGCGTCGCGACTATCTCCCGCACCAATCGTGGTAATAAGGATCATCCGCCGCACACGGGAGGCCAGTGCGGCATCGACGACGTTGCGATTCGCTTCGAAGTCTGGGCGGACCTCGCAGCCGCGACAACCCAAACTGCTCAATACCGCCCGGTGATAGTGGTTTTCGAAAGCGGCCTGGACGTCTGCCGGGACCATCGCGTCGCCGACGGCAAAGTCCACGCCGCCCAGCGATTTCAGAGCGCTCGTGTTGGAGCTGGGGCGCACGAAAGCCGTCACCGGAATGCCTGCCGCCACGAGCAGCTTGGTGACTTCGAGGCCGGTGCCTCGGCTCGCGCCAAAAACGATGACGCGGCTGCCGTGCTCGGCGACGTAGTCGCTCAACGAGCTTACCCGTTGGAGCTGATTCAATTCATTGCTTGCGGTGCCCCACATCACTTGGCCGGCCGCATCGACGTACCGGCCTAAAAACCCGTAGCCGTCCGGGGTGATTTCAATTCTATCTTCGGCGGTTAGAATCTTGTCCCCGCCGGGGCTCCGGATTTGACAGCTACCATCGGGAATCGGCCCCTCGATCAGGTCTTGCGCCGGATTGTTGTCGATAAAAAAATCACAGGCCGAATCGAAATCGAAATCAGCGAGATGAAGTTCGGCAAGTCGGTGTTCATTCAGATGGGCGTTCTTGTATTGATCGGGCTGTTTGAAACTCAATTCCCGCTGCCGCACCAAACCGGTTTGCTCGTCGACGAAGAACTGCAACACGCCTAAACGAACGATCCAGCGGGGATTCATCGAGCCGTCCGTCGAGGCTTGCTGAAAGATCGTAAGGCCCGGAATGTTGGGCATATCCACCGGTGCGAATAATTGATGCATCAGTCGATGCCGGTGGCCGTCGGGGATATCGCGGTCCTGATCGGCCGCCGCTTGTGCAGCGTTGTTGTAATAGCCATGGACCCATTGTTCCAGGAGTGCCAGCGTCGTATCCGCGTCGGCGCACACGTTGGTGGCAAGCAAGGAGAGGCCGATTGCAAGCGTGCGGGATAATGTCTTCGCCATCTGTATTCCTCTGATTGCTGCTATTCAGCCGTTGGCTAGCATAGTAATCTTGTTGACCCTAAGCCCAAGATGATGCTTAAGCCATGTCAGAATTTGATCGTAACTACTACGTGGATCTTATCGAGCGCCGGTATTTCGGTGGCGTTATGGATTCAGACTTCGAGCGGATTCGCGATAGCTTCAATGCGGGGGCCCGAGTGCTTATTCGCCACGGCGACGGGCCGCCGCGGCAGTTTGCGGTGCCCCCTATCACGGACGGTACTGACGACCTGATGAAGTTTTACGAGCACATCTGTGGCGAATATGAGGTTTGGTTTCGCGACTTTGTGCATTATCTGGATGCGGACAACGCTCGTGCGGCGAGCCGGTTCCAAGTGCGGCTCACACCTAAGCCCGGCGGTGAGTACGATGCTTGGCCCGTGCAAGAACTCAAGAACTGCAATTTCTTCGATTTTCGTGATGGGCGGATTGACCACATGATCATCTATTACTCGAACCCCGATGCGGATCGGGCTTCGCCCACCGGTTATCCCAAGCTCTAGTTGATGTTGGACCTTGCCAGTGTAAGTAGGTTTGTCGACGATGTCTGGGAACAGAGCATCATCCCTTGCCTGCACGATTACATTCGTATCCCCAACAAGTCCCCCTTGTTCGATCCGGACTGGGCTGCTCACGGGCACATGGAGCAAGCCGTGCAGCTGCTGGAGGCGTGGTGTCGATCGCAAGCGATAGAGGGGCTGTCCGTCGAAGTGGTGCGCTTACCGGACAAGACCCCCGTTTTGTTAGCGGAAGTTGCCGGTGACGGCGACGACACCGTGCTGTTGTACGGTCACTACGACAAGCAGCCCGAATTCGATGGCTGGGCGGCCGGTCTTTCGCCTTGGCAGCCGGTACGCCGTGACGGCAAGCTTTACGGGCGCGGCGGGGCCGACGACGGCTATGCCATCTTCGGTTCCTTGACCGCCATTCGGGCGTTGCAGCAGCAGGGCATTGCGCACCATCGTTGTGTAATCCTCATCGAAGGCAGCGAAGAAAGCGGCAGCCCGGAGTTGCCCGACTACGTCGCCGCGCTGCGTGAGAGAATCGGCCACCCGTCGCTGGTGGTGTGTCTCGACGCGGAATGCGGCGACTACGAGCGCTTGTGGGCCACGACCTCTTTACGCGGAAATCTTACCGGCACCCTCAGTGTCGACGTATTGACGGAAGGGGTGCACTCGGGCAGTGCAAGCGGCATCGTGCCTTCGAGCTTCAGGATTCTGCGTCGGTTATTGAGCCGTCTGGAAGACGAGGCCACGGGAACCCTGCGGGACGAATTCAATGTCGACATACCCGACGACCGTATCGAACAAACTCGGCGGACAGCCGAGCTGTTAGGCGCCGAGGTTGCCCGCCGGTTTCCGTGGGCCGGCGACACCGGTCCGATGGTGACCGACCCCTACGAGATGCTGCTGAACGGCACCTGGCGCGCCACCCTGTCCGTGACCGGCGCCGACGGGCTGCCCGCGGTGAAAGATGCCGGCAACACGTTGCGGCCCGGCACCGCCGTGAAGTTGAGTTTTCGGCTGCCGCCGACGTTGGACGCGACTGCGGCTTCTGCTCGCGTGAAGCGAATTTTAGAGGCCGATCCGCCGTATGGCGCCCGAGTTCGTTTCGACCCGGATTCCGCCGCCCCAGGCTGGAATGCGCCCGCCGTCGCCGACTGGTTAGCGCAGTCTATGGATGCGGGGTCGAACGCGTTATTCGGCCACCCCGCGGCCTACATGGGCACGGGTGGCACGATCCCGTTTATGGACATGTTGGGCCAAGCCTTTCCCGGTGTTCAATTCCTGGTGACCGGCGTGCTAGGTCCGCAATCCAACGCCCATGGCCCTAACGAATTTCTACATCTGGCGACGGGCAAACGACTGACCAGTTGCGTGGCACAAGTGCTGGCGGATCATTACCGGCGCTAGCGTTATTCGGCGCGCAACGCCTCGAGGGGTTCCAACGCAGCAGCGCGATGGGCCGGTAACACGCCGGCGACGAGCCCGATAATGATGGCGAGTGCCAGCGCGCCGAGTAGATAGGGGATTGAAATAGTTACGGGTAGGGCGGGTACGGCAACACCGAGCAACAGGGCCCCGCCGGCACCGACCACCAAGCCGATGAACCCGCCCAGGCTCGCCAGGACAATCGACTCTGCCAGGAATAGTTCCTGGACGTGCCGCCGGGTTGAGCCGATCGCGCGTAACAACCCAATTTCAGGCCGGCGTTCGCGCACCGCGATGGTCATGATCGTAAAGATGCCCACGCCACCCACCAACAAAGAAATACTGCCGAGTGCCGCGACCGCAAACTTCAGCACATCCAATACGGAATCCATCGTGTCCATGACTTGTTGCTGCGTAACGATGGAGAAATCTTCATGGCCATGACGGGCGATTAGCAGACGCTTTACCGCCGCGACCACCTCGTCGGCCGGATAGTTGCCGTAATGTTGAACATCGATTTCCATTAACCCGCGCGTGTTGAATAGCTCGAGTGCGCGTGCGGCGGGGATAAAAACGAGGTCGTCGAGATCGAAGCCGAGCAGATTGCCGCGGGATTCCATGACGCCTATGACTTGAAAGCGGCTGCCGCCGATGCGCATGCGCTCGCCCAGCGGGTTCGAGTCGCCGTACATGTCTTGGCGCACCTTGCTTCCCAAAACCACGAACGGGCGCGGCGATTGCGGATCGTCCGGCGGCAGGAACTTACCCAGCGCCGTATTCATCCCAAAAAATATCGGTGCGCCCGGTCCAACCCCCATCACGGATGTCGTGCGTTGCCGGCGATTGCCCTCGAGGTCCGCGACGCCGGCGCGGATCGGTGTCCAGGCCTTGATCTGAGGCAGTCGGGCGAGCGCTTCGCCGTCTTCGATGGTCAGTGGCCGCACCGTATTGATGACGCCCGTGCTGACTCCGAAGGTGCCCGGGCGGCCGGGATTGATAGCGATACTGTTGGTGCCGATTTGACTGAACTCTTGCAACAGGAATTGGTTCAGGCCCTCTCCGAGTGAGGTGAGTAGCACCACGGCGGCGACGCCGATGGCGATACCCAAGGCCGTTAGGCTCGAACGTAGGCGGTGCGAAAGCACCGAGCGGCTGGTGAATGCGATGATGTCGGCGGTGGTCACGCTAGCGACCCGATAAGGCTTCGACGGGATCGAGGCTGGCGGCGCGCCGGGCCGGCATGATTCCAAAGATCAGCCCCGACGCGAGCGCCGTGGTGACGGCCGCAATCACCGCCCAGGCCGGCGCCCGGAACGCCACGCTGGGATAGGCCGCGTTAAGCCCGGCGATCGCGAGTTGCCCGACCGCGACGCCGACCATTGCACCAAACAGCGACAGCAGCGCCGATTCCAACAGAAATAAACTGATGATTTGTTTGCGCCGTGCGCCCAGTGCTTTCATCAGGCCAATCTCTTGAGTGCGTTGACTCACCGCGACCAGCATGACATTCATGATGAGCGTGCCGGCCACGATCAGGCTGATGGCGGCGATGCCGCCGAGCGCCGCCGATAAGGCATTGAAGATCGTATTGAACGTACTCAACACGGCATCCTGAGTGACCACCGTAATGTCATCGTTGCCGAAGTGCCTTGCCTCGACGGTTCTAATCAACTCCCGTCTGGCGGCATCCATGACGGCTTCGCTCTTGGTTTCGACTAACAGCCTGAATATTCCTTGGGTGTTGAACAGTTGTTGGGCCGAGCCGATCGGGATGAACAAGGCTTCGTCGATGTTGATCGTCGCCACCGTGCCCGCGTCCTGCATGACACCGATAATGCGAAAGCGCCGATCGCCAACCCGGACCCATTTGCCTAGCGCATTGGCATCGTCAAACAATTCCGAGCGCAACGTTTCGCCAATCACGCACACGGGCATGGCCCGGTCGAGTTCGGTTTCCGGCAGAAACTGCCCGGCGGCGGCCTTGACGCCACGGATGCTGGCAAACGCCGCGCTGGTGCCCAGCACATCGATATCACGCTCACGGTTCCTGTAGCTAATGGTCGCCGCGCCGGGAATGACCGGCGCTACCCGAGCGACATGCTGACCGCGGGCGATGGCGATGGCGTCATCGAGGGTGAGGTCGCGCGGTGAGCCACCCATCGCTCCGGGCAGGCCGCCTCCCGAGGTCTCTATCTTGCCGGGCAAGACGACCAACAAGTTGGTGCCGAGACTCTTGAACTCGCCGGTGACGAAGGCGCGCGCGCCCTCGCCGAGGGAGGTCAGCATCAAGACTGCGGAGACGCCGATGGCGGTGGCGATCAGCATCATTGCCGTGCGCAGCGGATAGCGCAGAATCGCCGTGGTGGCCATCCAGCCCTGGTCGGCGATACGCATCAGCCGCAGTCATCCTGCGCGATCCGTCCATCGACCATCAACAGGTGGCGGCGGGCGCGTTTGCCCAGGGCCGGATCATGTGTCACGACGATGACGGTGAGGCCTTCCACGTTGAATTTTTCGATAATCTCGATCACTTCGTCACCGGATTCGGTATCCAGGTTACCCGTCGGTTCGTCGGCCAGTAGTAACTTCGGTTTCATGACCATCGCCCGGCCGATGGCCACCCGCTGGCGCTGGCCCCCGGAAAGCTGGTCCGGTCGGTGGTGGGCCCGGTCGGACAAACCCATTTGGTCAAGAATAAGTGCCGCCCGTTGCGCGCGTTCCCCGCGGGCGACGCCTGCGAGGGTAAGCGGCAATTCCACATTCTCTAGCGCGGTCATGCGCGGAATGAGATGAAAAAACTGGAACACGAAACCCACTTCGGATTGGCGGGTAGCGGCAACCTCATCGTCGCTGAGCACGGAAACATCGCGGTCATTGAGCCAATAGCGTCCAGACGTCGGTGAGTCCAGCAGGCCGAGCACGTTGAGTAGCGTGGATTTTCCCGAGCCGGACGGCCCCATGATGGAGACGTATTCGCCGGCTTCGATGAGTAGGTCGAGATCCCGTAACGCGTGGACGGTTTGATCGCCAACCTGGAAATCGCGGCAAATTTTCTCCAGCCGGATGAGCCCGGGCATGAGTGGCTACTCCACTTTCGCGGTTGCGCCCGCCTCGACGCCGGCCCGATCGACCGTGCTGATGACTTGCTCGTCTTGCCTGAGTCCGGAGCGAATTTCGGTGAACTGCCAGTTAGAGAGGCCCACCTCGACGTCTCGGCTGACGATCGTGCCGCTGTCGTCAAGCGCCAGCACGCGGTTACCGTCGAGGATGACGGCGGTCGGCAGCCGGAGTACGTCGACGGCGGTGTCCAGGATGACCTCCACATCGGCGCTGTAGCCGGGCAGCAGGTTATCGTCCGGCGCCTCGATGACCGCCTCGATCTTCACGGTGCGGGCCTGCTTTTCCTGGTCCAACACGTAGGGCGCGACGCGGCGAACGGTGCCGGGAAATTTGCGGTCACCGAACGCGTCCAAGGCAATCAAAGCCGGCATGCCGGCGCGCACGCGCGGCGCGTCCACCTCGTCGATGGGAGCGCTGATGTAAAGGCACGTGGCGTCGATGAGATCCACCGTCGGCGGAGTCGGAATCCCCACGGGCGAGGGCGTGACAAACTCGCCGAGTTCGCCATTGATTTCCGCGACGACCCCGTCGAAGGGGGCGCGCAACTGGCTGCGCTCGAGGGCCGCAGTGGCCACGTCGATACGCGCGGCATTCACGCCAGCGGCAGTTTTGGCCGCATCGCAGGCGGCCGCGCGAGCCGCGGCCTCGCCTTCGGCCTTGTCGGCGGTCTCTTCCGACGTGAGTCCTTGGGCATGCAGCTTGGTTAGCCGGCTGGCCTCGCGGGCGGCGACATCCGCGATCACACACGCCTCGCGGCTACGCGCGCTCGCCGCAGCATAGTCCCGCCTGGCCAATACGAGCTGTGCCGCGAGGTCCTTGTTCCACAGCTCCAACATGAGTTGGTCGGCGGCCACCGTATCACCCTCGGTCACATGCAGAGCGGCGATCTGTCCGCCGATGGTCGGGGAGATTCCGGCCCGCCGACAGGCGTCGACGGTGCCCGCCCGAGTATTGGTTACGGAGGCGGTGACGTCGCCGCGGTCGACCTTGACCATCGATACGAGCACCGGCTTGTCCCGGCCAGCGAATAGCCACCACGACACCACCACGGCGCCAACGATGCCGACGATTATCAGCCCACGTTTACTCAAGGCGGTTTAGCCCTGCCAAGCTTGTTGGGTGGCCGCGTCGAACCCGACCGTGACCTTGTCCGCCTTGACGATGACTGGGCGCTTTATCAGGGTAGGGTGCTTCGACAGGAGGATCGATGCTTGGGCGGTGTCGGCTTTGGCCCGATCCTTCTCGCTCAACTGTCGCCAGGTCGTGCTGCGGCGGTTAATGAGGCGATCGCTGCCGACGGCGCCCAGCCACTTTTCTAATTCG
>JAHEKG010000102.1 GCA_024638475.1 Rhodospirillales bacterium
GAACATACTCTCCGGGTTCAACCCGCAAGGGGCAAACTTCTCCAAGAAAGCAGCGAAATCGCGCGGGTCCACCGGCTCGGCTGCGACCATTAGAAAACGCACGGAACTCAAGTCGAGCCGCTGCAGGCAACTTGGTGGCACGCGCCTATTATTCAGACATAGCTCTAAAGCGAAGTTGGGGATGGACGTCGCTGTTGCGCGGTATCGGGTTATGGTTTCCAACCACAATGCCGGGCGCCTGATAAACGAGTTCGGCGAAAATCCATATGTAGTGCCACCAGTCAAAACTATATTTACGTAGTAGCCGATGAGCCCCATGTCGTGATGTTGCGGCAGCCAGCTAACCGTGACCGGGCAACTATGATCAACGACGGCTTCGGCGTTAGCGATCAGATTGCTGTGGCTGACCATTACGCCTTTGGGCTCGGCGGTAGATCCCGAGGTGTACTGTAAAAAAAACGTTTCACATGGCTGAAACGAACGTGGCCTGTCTGCCGCGTCCGCTAACCCGGTAGTGACCACCGGCTCGAGCGCCATTAGGCGATCGCGAACCGCCATGGCATCTGCAGCGCCCGGATGGCAGGCAGCGAGTATTTCCGCAGTCGTATCACACACGGCGATGCCGGCGGCCTCACTGTCGTCCAGTATGTGATTGACACTGTAAAGCCAGGCGTGCAGTTGATGTACGGTCAGGGGCAAGGTTGGCACACCCACGAAACCAGCCTTATTACAGGCAAACAGCGCGCAAATAAGCTTTAGGCCAGGCTGATAGCAGAGCAGAACTCGTGCCCCCGGATTCGCCTTGATGACCCGCTGAAAATGCCCCGCCAATCCGTCTACCGCGGCGGAGAATTGCCGATAAGTTAGCTGTTCTTGGACATCGCCCTCGCTGTCCAGGAAACTATAAAGCGGTTTATCGGGTTGGATTGTTACCCAGTGGTCTATGATTTCGAACAGATTGTCGTCTGACAGTTCCGGAACGATTGGAGGCGACCGCGATTCAGGCATGGGTTATTTAAAGCGCCCTAGATCTAAAAGTACGGCCCCATGGTAATCTATTTGCAAGCGATAACTACGTAATTACCCCACCGCTCGCCGGGTAAAAGAATGCTCAATCGGGAGATCACCAACGCGCCCCATGTGCCCCAGTGGCGCGCCCTGTTGGATTCCCGGGCCATGGTGCGGAATCCGGTCACGGTATTTGAAAAGTACCGCGCGACACTGGGACATACCTTCACGTTTCATTTTGGAGGCATAAGACCCACTATCGTTTCGAGCGATCCTGAGTTTATTCAACACGTCCTACGCACCAACCGAGACAATTACGAAAAATCGGATATCCAGGTTGAGCGAATGGTGGAGTTCCAGGGGAAAGGATTGGTTAACAGCCACGGGGATGATTGGCTGCGCCGCCGGCGTTTGCTTGCTCGCGGATTCCTGCCCAGCCGCCTATCAGAGCAGCTACCAATCCAGCAGGACGTGCTTCGGGGTCTACTAGAAGGCTTCGACCATGCAGCACGGCAGGGCCCAGTCGACATCCATCAACAAATGGTACGTTTCACGTTACGCCTGGTCGGCAAATCCCTCTTCGGGCGAAGCATGAGCGATGACGAGCTTGAGCTGATTGCCGATACCATTTCCGAGATCCAAAGTTTTATCGTTCGCCAAATCGTCCAGCCCTACATGATTCCCTGGTACAGGATCAGCGGATTGTCCCGACAGTATCAGCGCATGAGAATCGAAGCGGACAACATCGTCTTGCGCCACATAGCGGCACGGCGCCAGGAAGGCATTGGAGAATCGGACTTTCTTCGGCTCATGTTGGATACGCCATTCCACGACACGGGCAAACCGATGACGGAGGACCAGGTGAGAATAGAAAGTCTACAACTCATGGTTGCAGGCAACGAAACCTCATCCAATGCGCTGACTTGGATTTTCTATCTTCTGGGACGACATCCGAAATACGTGTCGCTAATCCGGGAAGAAATCGCTGCCGTCATTGGTGATGACCCCATCGGCATCGAAAATCTGCATGCGCTTCACCTGACGCTGCGGGTTGTTGATGAAACGCTGCGGCTGTACCCACCATTCTGGATGATAGATCGAATCGCGCTCGAGAGTGATGAGATCTGCGGAATCCACATTCCCGCGAGAGTATTGGTTGTTCCCTATATTTTTGGCACCCATCACAATGCGGCGCTGTGGCCGAACCCGGAAAGGTTCGATCCGGAGCGGTTCACTCCCGCGCGGTCCAGCGACCGCCACCGCTTCGCCTACCTGCCGTTCGGTGGCGGCCCCAGGTTATGCATCGGCAATAACATGGCTATCGTCCAAATCCTGCTGATTATCGCAACTCTAGTGCGCCGGTACGACTTCACGCCAGCGGACGATAGCCCGGTCAACATTCGTCCTATGATGTTGTTGCGCCCCGATGGCCCTATTCGCTTGAGGTTTCGGGCTGCTGCCTAGATGGTTCTCCGAAAACATAGCCGCGAGTAGAGGCAAGTAGATTCCACCAAACCCGCGACCACGGCGTCTTCGGCAGCGGCAGGGAAGCGTCGCCGCGCCGATCCAAATAGTAACTATTGGCCGATTGGCAGGAACCACTCTTGAAGATCGTGCCCTCCGCCCGCTGCCACATGCGCCGCATATAGCGCTCGTGCGCCGCAGCTTTAACTTCCACCCGCGTGACCCCCGCGGTTCGCGCGCGATCTAGGCAACGCATAATATGCTTTAGGTGTGCCTTGAGCATGGTGAACCAGTTAAACCCGCCTGAGTAAGGGCCGGCGGTCAGGAAGAAATTTGGAAACCCCGGCACGGCAACGCCGGCGTAGGCCTGCAGGCGGTTATCTTGCCAAAACTGTCCTAGCTCGACCCCGCCAACGCCGATCACTTCAAAGCTGGGCGCATTGCCCTGTTCGGTCGTCAGAAATCCCGTGGCCAGAATCAGAGTATCCATCCGATACAGCGTCCCGCGCTGGGTGATCACGCCTTCCGGGCAGATGCGATCAATACCGTCGGTGATCAATTCGTTGTTGTCACGGCGAAAAGCCGCCAGATAGCTGTTAGATGTTGCGGGCCGCTTGCAGCCAAGATCATAGCCGGGGATCAGCTTGGCCTCGAGTTCCGGGCTATGAAGTTCGCGGCGCATGAAACCACGAACCCAGGCTTGAATACCTCTGGCAACGAAGGGGAAGCGCCGGTAGTTCACGATTGCGAAGGTCAACGCTTGCAGACTGGTCTCCGACAAAGCTCGCAACAAATATCGCAGCGGCGCAAAGTGCCGCAAAAGAAACTTGAAAGGCCTGCTCAACACGAAATCCGGCCGCGGACTTACCCAGATCGGTGTGCGTTGAAACACAAACAGATGGGCTACTGCCGGGGCAATCTCCGGAACGATTTGCACGGCGGTGGCACCCGTGCCGATCACGGCGACGCGCTTGTCCGTCAGGTCGTGACTATGGTCCCAACGCGCACTATGCATGGTCTTGCCGGCAAAGGTTTCCAGCCCGGGAATGACCGGCAGCTTTGGTTGGCTGAGTAGCCCCGTCGCGGAAATCACGTAACGCGATCTTAGAACCGCACCACACGCAAGCTGCGTCAGCCAACAATCGGTGCTCGGCTCGAATTGGGTGCGCGATACCTTTGAGTTGTAGCGAATATGCGGCGTGACGCCGTATTTCTCTGCGCAGTGGGCCACGTAGCCTTGAATCTCGGATCCCGTCGGAAAAGTCCGCGACCACGGATAATTCGTTTCATAGGAATAGCAGTAAGCGCTAAACGGAATATCCACAGCAACGCCAGGATAGGTATTGTCGCGCCAGGTTCCGCCCAACTGCGGTTCCGCTTCCAGCAGGATGAAGGAGGGTTGCCCTCGTCGCAGCAACTCAATGCCTGCGCCGACGCCGCTAATTCCCGCACCGACGATGAGCACTTCAGCGTCGAAGGATGGTTCCGGTGCTAATCCCTGCAGGTCGCTCATGAGCCGGCCGAACCCGTCACGCGTGAGACAGCAGCGGAGCGTCTAATCCCATGGATCGCCGTCGACCATTGTTTGTTGCCACTGCAGGCGGCGCTTCTCGCGCATGTCCTCGAGGCCCAGAGTTCGAATAACCAAGTCGCCGATGATCTTGTTGCCGAAAACGGGCAACAGGCGCTTAACGCAATCGGCAAACACGGCTTCACGGGTAATCAGCAGCCGGGGCTTGCCCTTCTCGATGGCCGCAATAATTTGGGCGGCGGCTGCTTCGGGCTGGATGGCGTTTTGCTCAAACCAATCGACGAGCCGCTGCATCAGCAGAGGATCGTCTCCCCCAGAGGTTTTCATGATGTTGGTTGCGACACTACCCGGATGGACGACGGTCAAGCCGATCGAAGTACCCCTAAGCTCTTCCTGGAGAGACTCTGAGAATCCACGCACAGCATACTTGGTGGTGCAATACGCCGTCTGGCCGGCCATGCCGACGATACCAAACAGGCTGGACAGATTTACGATGTGGGCCTGGTCGGCCTTCGCGAGGTGGGGCATGAAGTAGTGGCAACCATAGATCGTGCCCCAGAGGTTCACCCCCACAACATGCTCCCAGGTTTCGAGGCTGGTGCGCGGGAAGGCAGCCTCATAGCCGATACCCGCATTGTTAATCAATAGGTGAGCGCACTGATGGGCCGCCACAACCTCGGCGGAGACTTCGCGCATGCGCTGCTTATTGCTTACATCGGCAACATGCAAACTTACTTTGCGCGCATCGCCGGTTCGGATCAATTGCCCTTGCAACTGCTGGAGCCCCTCGGCGTTGATATCGATGAGGGCCAAATGGCAGCCTTTGCGCCAAAGTCCCATCGCCAGCGCGCGTCCAATCCCGCTCGCCGCCCCCGTAATCACCGCGACTTTGCCGTCAAGCTCCGAGAGGCCTTTGCTCATTTATTTCTCCAGCTCATGTTGCCCATTGTGGCTAATTGCTGCCCGCCGACCGCCGCCAAGTAAGCCGCCGAGGCGACATACTCGCATCAATGGAACCGCTGAAAGAAGCTCCATACTTCGCTGGCGCCATCGATATCGCGGTTGACGCGCCCGACGACGAACCGCGGTAGGTATTGACGCCCGGACGGCCAGGTATGGCCGCCGCCCTCGATACGGTACAGCAACACCGGCGCATACTCGCATTGGTCCCACAGGGTTCGCTCGACCTGCATCCGATCCCGCGCAGAATTGATAACGGAGCGCTGCGTCGGTTGCTTCGCGCACCCATTGGTGGCGCGCCAGAATTCGACGGTGGCGTCGGTGGACATCACCTCACCGCGCTGTCTGCGGCCCACGGTTATCGGACCGCCGTCGTAGGGTACGAGTGGGTCCTTGGTGCCGTTGAGAATGGCCACGCCCGCCGCGCCGGGTGAGTCGCGGCACAGCTCGAGCATGAATACGGGCATCGGCATGGCCACGGGGGCGATGGCACGAATCCGTTCCGGAAAGCTGCAGGCAACGAAATACGAGGCCTGGCCGCCGCGGGAAATACCGGTCGCAAACACCCGCCGTTCGTCGATGGGCAACGTGCCGGTCAACTCGTCGAGCAGGGCCGCGAAGAAGCTTCGGTCGTCAATGCGCGCTTCCAGCGCTTCCGACACCTCGCCTGCACCGAAATCCCACATCTTGTCGATCGCCTGGGGATAGGCCACGTAAATACCTTCAGTGTCCGCAATGCCGTGCAGGGACCGCCCAACTTCCCGGGCGATGCCCTTCGCGGTTCCGCCACCGCCATGGAATACCAACACGAGCGGCCGGTGCTTAGTGCGATCTTCGTGGCCCGCGGGGAGGTAGAGCAGGTATTCACGGGACCGATCCCCCACGGCAATCGCCTGTTGCCGGAGTTCGCCGCGAGGGACGGCGTCACTGAGCGATACACAAGCCAGGCTCGCTATCACGGCGGCTAACACCGGTATCGAGAACCGAACCCGCCGACCCGAGTCCCTGGAAAGTGTCAGAGCAGGCCTCAAGGAACAGTTACCCTTTCTTCGATATAAAACTCCGGCGATATCGCAGCAGCACCGACATGAAACACAATAGACAAACCCACTACGAGAACTAACAGGCAAACGGGGAAAAACGCATACATCCCAATCGACCAACGCCTTCCTCGTTGCCGCCGGGCCATTGCATAGAATATCAAGAGGGCCCCCACAGGCCACGCAATTCCCATCCAGAAAGCGATGGGCCAATAGTAGTCACCATGTACGTCGCCCAGTAGATCCCCGAAGATCGCGATCGCGACGCCGTCCCCGAAGTCAAACAGAATATCGCCGACGGCACCGAGGCTGACGGTATTGATCAGCATGGTAACCAGCGTAAGCACGACCGCTACGCGCAGACTCATACTCAGTTCCTCAAACGCTTGCTGTGAACTCAAGTCTATATGCGCGCGGAGTATAAGCTTACGCCGCGCCAACGCAATCGAAATAAATAGCGTATTATCAATGACTTGTAGCCATCTTCGGTGCCTAACTAGGTTGCCGCCCAGACCAATCCCCGCCATAGTGACCGGCCGGCATCGGTGCTAATGTCCCCATTATGGACGTCGACCTCTCGCGCTATCACCGTCAGATGCTGCTGCCCGGTTTCGGGGAAGACGGGCAACGCCGACTGCATGGTTCGACCGTCTTGGTACTGGGCTGCGGCGCGCTGGGGTCCGTCGCGGCCGACATGCTGGCGCGCGCAGGGGTCGGCCATTTGGTGATTGTCGACCGGGACTTTGTCGAACTCACCAATCTGCAGCGCCAGGTGTTGTTCGACGAACGCGACGTTACCGATGCGATGCCCAAGGCGGAGGCCGCCAAGCGCAAGCTTGCCAGGATCAACGCTCAAGTTCGCGTGACCGCAATCGTCGACGACCTCAATCACACCAACATCGAACGTTACGCCGAGGGTGCGGACCTCCTCGTCGACGGGCTGGACAACTTTGAAACCCGTTATCTCGCGAACGACCTGGCGGTGAAAACGGGCCGCGCTTATGTTTACGGCGCGGCCGTCGGCACGACCGGCATGGCGTTTGCGGTCCTGCCACACACCGCCGGCGATACGGCTTGGGAATCGTCTACCAGCGGCAACCTGGCGACCCCCTGTTTCCGCTGCCTCTTCGAGGAACCGCCGCCGCCGGGGACCAACGCGACCTGCGATACCGTCGGTGTCATCAGTTCCGTCGTCGGCATCATCGCCAACTTCCAGGTCACCGAGGCGTTGAAAATACTTACAGGCAACTATGAGCGCGTCAGCAGATCGCTACTGAACCTCGATGTCTGGGCGAACGAGATCCACCAGCTCAAGGTCACCAACGCCTACGAGCAGGGTGACTGCGCCTGTTGTAAACACCGCCGCTTCGAATACCTGGAAGGCAAGGCGGGCTCCAGCGCCGCCACCCTGTGCGGCCGCGATGCCGTGCAGCTCCGGCACCATCAAGGGATCGACGGTGTCAACCTCGGCGCGATTGCTAAACGTTTACGTGGTCTCGGCGAGGTTCGCAGCAACGAGTTCATGCTGCGCGCAGTCGTCGAAGATCGTAACGAGCGGTACGAGATCACGCTGTTTCCCGACGGTCGCGCCATTGTTAAAGGCACGGACAAGCCCGAGGTGGCGCGGAGTGTGTACGCCAAGTTCGTGGGCACGTAGATTTTTTTTCGGGCGGGCGCATAATTGAATGAACGCGGTGGTAAGCCGCATTGACAAGAAAAAGGAGAGCTGCCGTGAGCACCATTCGCATTCTTGTCGGCACCCGCAAAGGCGCCTTCATCCTCACGTCCGGTCACCGGCGCAAGAAGTGGTCCATCGACGGGCCGCATTTTGAGGGCTGGGAAATCTATCACATGAAAGGCTCGGCACTGACGCCCGACCGCATCCTCGCCTCGCAGACATCAAGCTGGTTCGGGCAAATTATTCAGCGCTCCGACGATGGCGGCAAGACATGGTCACAGCCGGGCTCGGCCGGGGAGGCACCGACCGTGACCGACGGCATGCCCCAGGGCGAGAGCAACAAGTTCGTCTACGACACCTCCGCGGAGACGGGCAAACCGCTCACCACGCATCAATGGTATGACGGCACCCAGCACCCCTGGGAATTCGCGCGGGTTTGGCATCTCGAGCCATCATTGGACGATGCGGACACCTGGTACGCCGGCGTCGAAGACGCCGCGCTGTTCAAGACCACGGACGGCGGCGTCACCTGGCACGAACTCGCCGGCCTGCGGGGCCACGACACCGGCGCCGACTGGGCCCCGGGCGCCGGCGGCATGTGTTTGCATACCATCGTGCTCGACCCGATCAACCAAGGCCGCATTTACTGCGCCATTTCCGCGGCCGGGACTTTTCGCTCCGATGATCATGGCGAGACGTGGAGACCCATCAACGAGGGATTGCACTCCGAGCACATTCCGAACCCCACCGCCGAGGTCGGCCATTGCGTCCACAATGTTGCCATTCACCCCTCCAATCCGAATACGTTGTACATGCAAAAGCATTGGGACGTGATGCGCAGCGATGACGGCGGCGACTCCTGGCGCGAGGTCAGCGGCAATCTGCCCAGCGACTTCGGCTTCCCGATCGCCGTACACGCCCACGATCCTGAAACGATTTACGTCGTGCCTATCTTGAGCGACTCGTTGCACTACCCGCCCGACGGCAAGCTGCGTGTCTACCGCAGCCGCTCGGGGGGCGAGGATTGGGAGGCGCTGACGAAAGGCCTGCCGCAAGAGCACTGTTACGTCAACGTGCTGCGTGACGCCATGGCGGTGGACAAAGCCGAGCCGTGCGGCATTTACTTCGGCACCACGGGCGGCCAAGTCTACGCCTCCAATAACAGCGGCGACGATTGGGCCCCCATCGTGCGCGATTTACCGGCGGTGCTTTCCGTAGAGGTACAGACCCTGTCATGATCCGGGTCGTGTTGCCGCATCACTTGCAGACCCTGGCGGGCTGCGGCCGCGAAGTGACCGTCACGGTCGACGGCACGGTGTCGCAGCGCAGCGTCCTCGATGCGCTGGAATCGCGTTACCCGATGCTTCGCGGCACGGTGCGTGAACATGTCACCCTGAAACGCCGGCCCAGGGTCCGTTTCTTCGCCGCCGGCGAGGACATCACCCACGAGCCGGCGGACTCGCCGCTGCCGCCGTCGATCGCCACGGGCGACGAACCCTTCATGATCGTCGGCGCGGTTGCCGGGGGCTAAGCGAGATCGAGCAAGGTTAACCCTGCGCTGATTTCAGCAGCGCGTTCAAGGTGGGACTTGGCCGCATCACCTCAATCGCCTTCTGCGGGTCGGCCATGTAGTAGCCGCCGATGTCGACGGGCTTGCCCTGCACCGAGTTCAACTCGTCGACGATCTTGGCTTCGTTCTCCGCCAGGGTCTTCGCCAGCGGCGCGAAGTGTGCCTGCAACTCTTCATCCTTGTCCTGCGCTGCCAATTCCTGCGCCCAATACATGGCGAGATAAAAGTGGCTGCCGCGATTGTCCAGCTCTCCCGTACGCCGCGACGGGCTCTTGCCCTCGTCGAGCAGCCTGCCCGTGGCCGCATCGAGCGTCGCCGCAAGGACTTGCGCCTTTTGGTTGTTGGTCTTGTGGCCCACGTCCTCCAGCGACACGGCCAGAGCGAGGAATTCGCCGAGCGAATCCCAGCGCAGGTGGTTCTCCTCGACGAGCTGTTGCACATGCTTGGGCGCGGAGCCGCCGGCGCCCGTTTCAAACAGTCCGCCGCCCGCCATGAGCGGCACGATCGACAGCATCTTCGCACTGGTACCGAGTTCCATAATCGGGAACAGGTCGGTGAGGTAGTCGCGGAGGATATTGCCGGTCGCCGAAATGGTGTCCTTACCGCGGATCACACGCTCCAGCGTGTAGCGCATGGCACGCGTCTGCGACATGATTTGAATGTCGAGCCCTTTCGTGTCGTGATCCTTCAGATAGGTCTTCACCTTCTTGATTAACTCGGCCTCATGGGGGCGATATTCGTCGAGCCAAAACACGACGGGCATGCCCGACAAACGCGCGCGGTTGACGGCAAGCTTGACCCAGTCGCGAATCGGCGCGTCCTTGACCTGGCACATGCGCCAGATATCGCCCTCTTCGACGTGCTGCTCGAGCAGAACCTTGCCCTGATCGTCGACGATGCGGGCGACACCCGCTTCGGGGATCTCGAAGGTCTTGTCGTGCGAACCGTACTCCTCGGCCTTCTTGGCCATCAGCCCGACGTTGGGCACCGTGCCCATGGTGGTTGGGTCGAAGGCACCATGGGTCTTACAAAAGTTGATCATCTCCTGGTAAATGCGCGCGAAGGTGCTCTCCGGGATAACGGCCTTGGTGTCCTTGGGCCGCCCGTCGGCGCCCCACATTTTGCCGCCATTGCGAATCATCGCCGGCATCGACGCATCGACAATCACGTCGCTGGGCACGTGGAAATTGGAGATGCCCTTGGCCGAGTCGACCATCGCGACCTCGGGCCGGTGTTCATGACAGGCGTGGAGGTCTTTGATGATTTCTTCCCGTTGGGTTTCGGGAAGGGTCTCAATCTTTTCGTAAATGCTGCTCAAACCGTTATTGACGTTGACGCCGAGTTTCTCGAACAGCTTGCCGTGTTTAGCGAAGGCGTCCTTATAGAAGATTCTGACCGCGTGGCCGAAGACAATCGGATGCGACACCTTCATCATGGTTG